>JAZLDP010000131.1:0-4137 GCA_045614835.1 Clostridia bacterium
AATGCTATAAGCATTCTCATAACCCTCAAGCAATCCTTCAACACCAACTGTGATTGTTTGGTTCTCACCATTTTCTGTTAAGTTAGCGTAATCACCGAAAGTAACTGTAATTGGTCTTGCTTTAACAATTCCCATACTCTCAGTGAACTCTTGTCCACCCTCTTCTACAGTTACATAGATAATTTCACCAGCAACCATATGTTCGTTTTGTCCAAGAGAAACTTTGTAATCTTTAGCTTCAAGTTCTTGATATACACCATTACTATATAATACTCTAATAGTTACATTATCACTATTGAATGTATCATAAGCTTTGTGCTCTTTACCCTCAACGAACTCAGTCTCGATTCTCTCAATTGAGATATCTACTGCAGTGAAAGTTACACTACCTGATAGAATTTCGTAATTATCTCTATCGTAAGGTAAGAAATTCCACTCATATTCATTAGTTCCAGCAATAAAGTTAGGAACTAACCATTCAAATTCACCATACTCAGCAACTCTTTCATCTACTAGTTGTGGAAGAGAACCATATTCATAGTAGATATCTTCTGCAGTATATGTAGGATTAACCTCTAATCTTCTCTTAGCAATTTCGAAAGATAGAGTTCTTGTACCACCATAATTGCCAAGACCAGTAATATCAATATAAGCAGTACCAGCATTGATATTATCACGATAGTTAAGTTCGTAATCAATACCCTCTACAAGAGTATTAGCCTCAAATGTTAAGATAATTTCTGGTTCAATTTCTTCACCAGTATACATTTTTGTACCAATAGAATTAACACCAACTGTAGCAATATCTCTAGCAAGAATATTAAATGTTACAGCCCTAGTTCCTGTAAATCCATCTAATCCCTCTACTGTAGCTACACCTCTGAAGTTAGCTGTATCAACTTCGATATTAGTTACTCTGAAGTCAACATCTCTAACAAGACTTTCGGTATGAGTATCTACAGTACCGTCTTGGTTAAGAACTGAAGTAGTATATGCGAAAGTTAAATCTGGATTAAATCTATCATCTGTGAAGAATGCATCAGAAGCAGAAACTGACATAGATGCACTAGATACACTAGCTTGACCTATTTCATAATTAATTGTCTTAGTTCCAGAATATCTGCCTGTACCAGTAATAGTAGCTGTTGCAGTACCTGGTTTAAAGTTATTAGTATAACTTACTGTAAACTGTGCTTCTGGGTCATTAAGAGTTACAGCTGGTTTAACAGCAATATTTTTACCTCTATATGTAGTATTGCCAGTATCAAGTGTTGGAGTTAACTGAGCCATACTATAAGAGAATATTGTGAAGTTACCAGTAATAGTACCTGTATAATTTCCCTTAGCAGTAATATTGATAGTACCTTGACCGATAGCGACATTATTAGTATAAGTTACATTAAAGTCTGTACCACTGGCCAAAGTCATACCATTATAAGATAGAGTAATTACAGGTTTAATTTGGCTACCTGTATATTCATATCTACCGCCAAAATTAGAAGCATATTCTAATTCTGTAATGTTTTTAGCTGTGATTGTGAAGTTTTTACTAATTGTAATACCAGCGAAGTTTCCACCAGTTATACCAGTAATTGTTGCAGTTGCAGTACCTGCATTGGTATTATTGGTATATTTAACTGTAAAGTCAACATCTTTCTTCATTGGTACGGTATTATAGGAAGCGTTAATTTCTGGAGTAATTGCACTACCTGTATATAAATAAGTAGCAAAATTCTCGAACTTCAAGCCCTCTTCAATCTTATCTGCAGGAACACTAATAATTTTGAAAGTAGCTGTAGTTGTACCAGTAAAGTTACCGATACCTGTAATTGTTACAGTTGCTTGACCAGCATCAATATTATTACTATAACTTCTTGAGTAGTCTTTCTTGTACTCTAAAGTTGCAGTAGTAGAACCATTATTATATGTTACTGTAAAGTCAGGAGTAATTGCTCTACCTGTATACTCATATCCTGCAGTACTAAATCCACTAACTTGTGCAGAACTAATAGTTTGAGGCTTAATAACAAAGCTTGTATAGTTAGTACCAGTATAGTTGCCCTTACCTGTAAATGTTACAAGTGCTGTACCAGCGTTAATATTATTAGTAATAGTATAAGTATAATCAGTATTATTAGTTAATGTTACTTGTGAACCAACTGCACAGTTTGGATTACAAATTGTTTCAGAACACTTACACTTTGCAGAACACAAGTCTGAGTGAGTATACTTAAGTCTTGGAGTTGGATTATTTGCCTTGCCAGTATAAGTATATTCAATATCTTCAAAGTAGTTAGTATTATCTTTAGATAATGTCATCTCTGAAGCTTTTAGATAAGCGATATCTGCTGCAGTAATAGTAAAGGTTCTAGTTACTACGCCGTGGTATGCTCCAATACCTGTAATTGTTACAGTTGCAGTACCTACATTGGTATTGCTTGAATAAGATACTTTGTAATCTGTATCAAGAGTTAGAGTTGTACTACTCCATTTAGCAGTAACAATTGGCTTAATTGCGTGGCCTGTATATATATGTGTACCATAAGGAATTGTTACACTAGCCTCAGGGTCAAGAGCTAAGTTATTATCATAGATAATGAAGTATTTAGTCTTTGTACCTGTATAGTTACCCTTACCTGTAATTGTTACAGTTGGTTTATTACCAGACTTACTGAATGTAGTATCTTCGTAGATTGTAGTAGCATAACTAAGAGCATAAGTATAATCAGTATCGTGTGTCATTGGATTATCATTGATATAAGATAAACTCAATTCTGTTCCAACATCTAGAGTTACAGCAGTTGCAGTACCATTACCATCGTGGATATATCTTTGATGAGGAATATCTGCTATTGTAACATCAGACACATTTCTACGGTTAATAACAAAGGATTTAGTTGTATTTGCCTTACTATCAGAACCATTACTTAGGTTGTTTTTACCAGAAACAGAAACTGTATAAGTACCTTGGTTTTTAGCACTATTACCACTAACAGTATAGTTAGTATTTGCAATAGTTGTAGAACCAATCTTAACTGTTACACTTACTGATTGAGTTGAAGTATTATAAGTAAATGTAGTAGCACTAAGTTCAATTGTACAATCTTTGATATCTCTAGCAACAATTGTGAAGTTCTTGCTAGTTGTTCCATTATAATTTCCCTTACCTGTAATAGTAACTGTAGCAGTTCCTACATTAGTATTATTTGCATAAGTATAAGTTGTAGAATAGTCTGTACCAGCCACCATTGGATTATCATTAGAATAATACAAGGTTGGAACAGGTTTAATCTGAACGCCTGTATATGTTTGATTATCAATTGCATTAACAGTTGCATCACTTATAGCTCTAGGTATAATATTGAAAGTTGTACTAGCATTACCTTTGTAGTTACCCTTACCTGTTACAGTAATTGTAGCTGTTCCTACATTGTGGTTGTTAGCATAAGTAATACTTTGATAATCAGTACCACTTACCAATGTTTTACCATTAAATGTAAGTGAAGGAGTAGGTTTGATATCTGCAGTAGTATAAGTTTTATTACTGATACCAGCAAACATACTATTTTCTAGTGCTTTGGCAACAATAGTAAAGCTAATATCCTTATAATCAAAATAATTACCAAGACCTTGAACTCTAACTGTTGCAGTTCCTACATTAATATTGTTTGAATATGAAGTAATCTTATAGTCTGTACCAAGAGTAAGATTTTTTGAATTATACGATAATGCTACAGTTGGAGTAATTGCATTAGTTGTATAAATTTGATTAGCAATACTTTGTGGAGTTGACTCAATAATCAAACACGGTTTAATAGTAAATGTTTTCTCAATAGAACCACTATAATTTCCTATACCTTTAAATGTAATTTTTGCTGTTCCTACATTTGTATTATCTGTATAAGTCTCGGTATAATCTGTTCCTTTAGTCAAAGTCATACCATTATACTTAAGAGTAATACTTTGAGTTATTGGATTAGTTGTATAAACATAATCATTAATTATTGAGAAAGTTACACCTGAACTAGAAATTGGATATGGACTAATAGACCAACCAACTGTTGTTGTACCAGTTAAGTTATCAGTACCTGTAATAGTTGCAGTATAACTACCTGCATTCTTTTGACTATTTCCGCT
>JAZLDP010000132.1:0-7480 GCA_045614835.1 Clostridia bacterium
AACAACAATAACAATGGCTTCTTCAGCAGTAATTATTCCTGTTTCTGAAGAAAAGACAAGACAAAATTTAGTAGACTACTTACAAAACAACGAAAAAATTAATAGCAAAGCACCTAAGACAAAAGCTAAATTAATAGAAGAAAAACATCGTCTTGAAGAAAAGAAAGCTTCAACCAATTCAACAAACCAATCAGAAAAAGTTGAAACAACCAAAACTAAAGCAACAAATATAGAAAAACCAACTACTGAGAAATCTGCAAAAACAACCACTGCCGATAAATCTACTACAAAAGAAAAAGTAGAAACAACAGTAGAAAAGAAAACTACAACCAAGACAACTTCTACTAAGACTGAAAAATAATTAATAAAAAAACAAAAGCAACCAATTATACTGGTTGCTTTTTATTATATATCAACTATACACTTATATCATTACAAAATTAAAAACAAAAAAGAGAGGTATCTCAACCTCCCTTCACCTAAATATATGTATATAGGTAGAATGAAAAATGGAAAAACATTTTAACTTTATTAAAATGCACCTATAGTGTAACACCGAGAAACTAGGTTGTCAATACCCTTTTTGAAAATTTTTATCACACACAACAAAAATTGGCTAAATTTTCCAGTTTTTTACATAAAATATTTTTAAATTATTTTTTTACATAGATAAAAATCATATATTCTACCTATTTTAACACATAAAAAATCGACCCATTTTATCCCCTAGGAAAAAACAAGTCGATTAAATTTAACTTAATATTAAATTATTTTCTAACTTCAATAAGACCTAAGTTACCATCATTTCTCTTATAGATAATATTGATTTCTCCAGTCTCACCATTTAAGAATACATAGAAGTTGTGTCCTACTGCTTCCATATAAGCTTCAGCATCTTCTACACTAATTGGGTCTAAGTCAAAAGTCTTAGTTTTAACAACTTTTTGAGCCTCCATCTTAGGAGCTTCCTCTAAGAACTCAAAAGTATCAAAAGTTGCTTTCTCAGCAAATTTATTTCTGTACTTTTTATTGTTCTTAATAATTTGTTTCTCAAGTTTTGGAAGTGCTGTGTCAATATTGTTGTACATATTATCACTTTCAACTTCACTTCTTAAATATAGTCCACTACTATTAATAGTAAGCTCTAATTTACATCTATCATTTTGCTCTGTACAAGATACTTTAATTTCTACATTTCTATCGAAGTATCTTTCCATCTTTGACAATTTCTTTTCGATAATGTCCTTAAATTTATCAGAGATTTTATAATTTTTTGCAACATATTTTATTTCCATAGTTCTCTCCTTATCTATCTAAGTTAGATAGTTATATTATAATTGTAGCAAAAATTCTCAAATACACCAAATAAAATTAAATATTTTCCTTTCTATATACTCTAAAAGTTAATCTACCCTCTTTAGCAGAAATAGTAATGACCGAACCGTGAGGAATTGAACCTTCTAGGAACTGCTCTGCAAGTCTATCCTCAATTTCTTGTTCGATTAGTCGTCTTAATGGTCTAGCGCCATATTCTCTATCATAACCTTTTTCTATTAAATATCTAAGAGCACTTTCGGTCATTTTTAGACTAGTATTTTGCTGTGCAAGAAGTCTCTTGTTAAGATTACAAATAAATAATTTAGCAATTTGAGATAAATGTTGATACTCAAGCGGATGGAATACTGTTGTAACATCAATTCTATTAACAAACTCTGGTTTAAATCTTGTCTTAAATGCATTAAGAAGAGTTTCTTTGATAATCTCATAGTCATCATTATTGTTCATCTCTTCTACACTAAAGCCAAGTCCTGCCCTCTTTTTAGGTAAATCACTAACACCAACATTTGAAGTAAATATAATAATTGTATTTTTAAATGATACTAGTCTACCCTGACTATCTGTAAGCCTACCATCATCAAGAACTTGTAGAAGAAGATTAAATACATCTGGGTGTGCTTTCTCAATTTCATCAAACAATACAACCGAATAAGGTTTTCTTCTAACTTTCTCAGTTAATTGTCCACCCTCATCAAAGCCAACATATCCAGGAGGAGAACCAATAAGTTTACTTACACTATGCTTCTCCATATATTCACTCATATCCAGCCTAATAACAGCATTTTCATTATCAAACATAGCTTCCGCAAGAGCCTTACATAGTTCAGTCTTACCAACACCAGTTTGACCTAAGAACATAAAACTACCAATAGGCCTATTGTTGTCTTTTAGACCAATTCTTGCTCTTCTAATAGCTTTACATACTGCTGTAACAGCTTCGTTCTGACCAATAACTCTTTTGTGTAAAATATCCTCAAGTTTTAGAAGTCTTTCCTTCTCATTTTCTGTAATTTTTGAGATAGGAATTTTGGTCCAATTACTAATTACATTACATATATCATCACTAGTAATTACTAATTCATCAACACCTAGTACGGTATTATGCAACTCTTTGATTTTGTCTTGATTTAGCCTAATTTTATCTCTAAACTCTCCAGCCTTTTCGAAGTTCTCTGCAAGAAGCGCTTCCTTCTTCTCAACTTCCCATCTTGCAATTTCTTCTTCTAATTGAGTTAGTTCTTCTGGTTTTTTCTTTCCAATTACTTTCGCTTTGCTACTAGCCTCATCAATTAAATCTATTGCCTTATCTGGTAGAGACCTATCCATAATATATCTGTCACTAAGTGAAGCTGCGGCAACAATTGCCTCTTCGGAAATTCTAACTTTATGGAACACCTCAAAGCTATCCTTTAAACCTCTTAGAATTTCAATAGTTTGCTCAACTGTTGGAGGATTTACCATAACTGGTTGAAATCTTCTTTCTAACGCTTTATCTTTTTCAATATATTGTCTATACTCATCAGTTGTTGTTGCACCAATTGTTTGGAACTCTCCTCTAGCAAGATATGGTTTCAACATATCAGCAGGATTAATTCCTCCCTTGCCATCACTAACTTGCATAAGAGTATGGATTTCATCAATAAATACAATTATATCTTTGTTATTAACTATATAATCAATTAATTGTTTTAATTTCTCTTCCAAGTCTCCCCTATACTTAGTCCCAGCCATAAGACTTCCTAGTTCTAGAGAAAATATAATCTTATTCTTAAGTATTTCTGGAACATTACCATTAGCAATAGCCAGAGCAAGTCCATCGACCACTGCACTTTTACCAACACCGGCCTCACCAATCAATACAGGGTTATTCTTGTTTTTTCGACATAGAATTTCAATCATTCTCTCAGTTTCTTCTTGTCTACCGATAATTGGGTCAATTTTACCATCTCTTGCCTTTTGAGTTAAATCCCTACCCATCCCTTTGATAAACTCTGGAATACCTTCTTGATTTGTATTTTGTGTATAACTAGGCTGACTAGCAGGTCTATCATACATCTCTGGTCCATAATTAAAGGAAGTATCCATACTACCTCTAGACATAGAGTTTGACTTGATTACTTGAAGTACACTGTTTCTTAGTTCAAACACATTTACCTTGAAATACTTCTTAAGTATATAAGTAGATTTGTAACTATCTCCAAGAAGAAGAGAAATAAGCAGGTGCTCAGTTCCAACAAAATCGTGACCAATTTGATTTGCAAACTGATTGGCAACCAACAAACACTCTTTGCCATCAAGTGTCATATCAACATCTCTAGCAAGAATAGTACTAGTATTTTTGTAAAGTTTAGCAAAAAGAGTAATAAGACTTTCGCTTGTTACACCATAATTACTAAGAATTTTGCTTGAAACACTATCGCTAATAGCTGTTAGTCCATATAATATATGTTCACTATCAATCGAATAACTACCGAATTGAAGAGCAACTCCTCCTGCATTTTGAAGAGCAGTATTAGCACTATCTGTCAGTCTTAGATTATTAAACATTTCCGTTCTCCTTTAACATATTTATAAGAACATTCCTAAGAATATTCGCTCTTTGTCTATTTTCTAGTTTTACAGGTAAAGCTAAAGCCTTAGGTGAAATCGCATAACCTAGTATTACAGCAGTATTGCTGTCCAATAGTTGCAACTCACATAATCTATTAAGAATTGCTATACCTTCATTATAATCAATATCTTCGGTCAAAACTTCACATATTAGATGACTAATATAACTAGACTTATCAATATTAACTCTAGCAAGTCTAATATATCCGCCCCCTCCTCTATATGACTGGGTTAAAAATCCTTTAGGCTCAGTGAACCTAGTAGATAATACATAATTAATTTGACTTGGAGCACAATTAAAAAATGAAGCAAGTTCGTTTCTAGACAAATCAATGAACTCTTCTTGTTCCAATTGCTCTAAGATAAATTCTTCGATTAAATCGCTTATCTTGGACATTTTAACCTCCTTTTGCAAATTTGACTTTCTTTGACCTTTCATAGATATTTTACAACTATTATATACTCTTGTCAATATTTTTATGCCAAAATTTCAAAAGTTAAACTAAACGCAAAATAAAAAACAACTAATGCTAATCTATACAATTAGTTCAATAGTTGTTTTAAATTCAATAGATAAAAATTATCTCAATTATTTATTTTAAAAATTTTGAAACTTTGAAGAATATCTGTATGTAACGAACTCTAATAAATTATATTACTCGTTACTCTCTGAAGCCCCTTCCACCACTTCATTGTCTATAGCAACTAATTTTAGCAAATTCTCTATTAACTCAACATTAGTTACTGCTTCTAGGTCTAGATTATCTTCATCATCAATACTCTCAGTTACAAAGATAATTTCAGGATTTTCTTGGGTTTCTTTTAGTTTAATCATATAATGATAAACCTCCCCCTCAAACTCCACACTCTTAACAACAAGGAATCTCCCTGCTTCTTCAATATTTACAATATCATTTTCTTTAAGTACACAATTCATATCCTATGCCTCCATACATACAGGTTGAGATTTTCCACCAAGTGCTCCAGCAGTATTAGACACCGCTTCTGCGATTTGTCCTACTGTAGCGGCTGCAGTAAGCGCCATTCCTATTTCAGAAACCGCAGCACCTGCAAGACCAACCGCTGGTAATAAAACACCTGCCAAAGTTGCAACTCCGCCCACTACTATCATAGCATCTAGAGCATATCTTCCAACTTGTCTAAGTCCATTTCTAATTCTACTAGGCTTGTTATCTTCTGTTACCTCTAAATCTTTTGGTAATTCTGTTTTCTTCAAATCTTCTACTTCAATAATATCTTTAACTCTCATAAACTTTCTCCTTAACTATCAATTCTAGCAATTATCTTGTTACAATGATTAACTATATCTTTGTAATCGGCATTACAATAATACTCATCATCTTTGTACACTACTTTTCCATTTATCATTGTCATAATAACATTATTGCTCTCACAAGCATTAACTAGATTATTAGCAATATCGTTAATAGGTTGCATATTAGGTCTATGAATATCTATCATAATAAGGTCTGCAAGATATCCTTCTTGTAATCTTCCTAAATTATCATAACCTAGAGCAAGAGCTCCTCTAACTGTTGCCATCTTAAGTGTATCAATAGTAGTAATTACCTGTGCTTGATTAAGAACTCCCGCTTGTAAGTTATCTGCTAGATACATTTCTTTGAACATATTAAGGTTATTATTACTTGCTGCACCATCTGTTCCGATAGATACATTGATATTATTCTTGACATAACTATAAAGTGGAGCAATACCACTACCAAGAATAAGATTACTACTAGGATTGGTTGCAACAGTCACATCATAATTAGACATAATCTCAATATCATCTTTGTCACAATGCACACAGTGAGCAAGAATTGTTGGTGTATCTAGAAATCCATAACTCTCCAGTAGTGCTATAGGAGTCATATTATACTTGTTATCAATTATCCCCACTTCTGTTAGAGTTTCTGAAGCGTGAGTTGATTTAATTAAGTTATGTTCTACAGCAAATTTATTAATTTCATTAAACTGACTTTCATCACAAGAATATAAACTATGAGCATATAAAATAGGTTTAATAAGAGGAGATTTATTAATAGAATTCATTTCTTCCAACAAACTTTCTTGACTAAGTATCTCTTTACCTGTGATAGCACCAATAGCAATATTCGCTCTAATACCAGTATCAATACAAGCATTAACAGTCTCTTCTGGATGCATATAAAAGTCAGCTACCGTTGTAACACCATTCTTGATAAGTTCAAGCATACCAAGAGTAGCGCCATAATAACAATCGCCTATCTCCAACTTCTCCTCAAGTGGTCGCATATAATCTATCCACCAGTTTTTGAAATTTGAGTTCTCGCCATAACCTCTAAATAATGTCATTGCAAGATGACAATGTGTATTAACAAAGCCCGGCATAATAATATTACCTTCAGCATCTATTATTTCTGCACCCTCTTGAACTTCTCTCATAGGACCAACATAAGTAATAATATTGTCCTCTATTTCTAATTGTCCATCTCTAATAATTTCATTTTTAGAGTTCATTGTAACAATTTTAGCATTAGTTATAATCTTCTTCATAATTATCCTTTATTTCGCTTCAAACCAAGTTCTGCCACTTTCTACATTGACAGTTAGTTTAACTTTTAGGTCAACAACGCTTTCCATACCAGAAATTAGAATTCGCTTAACATCTTCCAATTCCCCTGGATAAACATCTAATACTAGTTCATCGTGAACTTGAACTAACATTTTACTTTTTAAATTTTCTTCTTTTAACTTATTATGAATTCTAATCATAGCAAGTTTAATTATATCACTAGCACTACCTTGCAAAGTCATATTCATAGCAACTCTTTCACCAAAAGTTCTAAGGTTGTGATTATTACTCTTAATCTCAGGAATAGTTCTAACTCTACCATATAGAGTTCTCACATATCCATTATTATTAGCAAACTCAACATTACCTTTTAGATAGTTATCAATCTTTGGATATCTCTCAAAATACATTTTGATATAGTTACTAGCCTCTTTTCTAGTAATACCTATATTCTGACTAAGTCCAAAATCACTAATTCCATATACAATTCCGAAGTTAATAGCCTTAGCATCACGCCTTCTAGCGCTATCTACCATTTCAAGAGGAATACCGAATATCTCACTAGCAGTTTTAGCGTGAATATCTTGACCATTATTGAAAGCCTCAATCATAGTTTCATCATCACTGAAGTTAGCCAGTAATCTAAGTTCAATCTGACTATAATCTGCACTGCAAATCAAACCATCATTAAATGAAGAAACAAACATTTTCCTAATCTCTCTTCCTTCTTCACTTCTAACAGGAATGTTTTGTAGATTTGGCTCACTGCTACTAAGTCTACCAGTTGCAGTCAAAGTTTGATTAAACATTGTATGGATTTTGTCATTGGTATCAAGTACATTCTCAAGACCAATGATGTAAGTACTATATAATTTGCTATATCCTCTCCACTTGATAATAAGACTAACAACAGGATGTCTATTCTCTATCTCTTGTAGAACTTCTATACTTGTACTT
>JAZLDP010000133.1:0-1770 GCA_045614835.1 Clostridia bacterium
GAACATCTAATTATAGAGTTGTACTCTAAATAATAAATAAATTTCAAAAGTGAGGAATTTCTTATGATGGAAATTGAAAAGCCAAGAATTACTTGTGAAGAAACTGATAATGGTTGTTTTGCTAGATTTGTAGTAGAACCACTTGACAGAGGATTTGGTATTACTTTAGGTAACTGTATGAGAAGAGTACTTCTATCTGCTCTTCCTGGTGCAGCTCCTATCGGTATCAAAATCAACGGTGTTCAACACGAATTCTCAACTATCAAAGGTGTTGCAGAAGATGTTGTTGATATCGTACTTAATATCAAAAATTTAGCAGTTAAGAGTTTCGATACTTCTAAAGATTTCACAACAATTCTTAGAATAAATAAATATGGTGCAGGAAAGGTTACTGCAGCAGATTTCGAACCAAATGATTTGGTTGAAATCCTTAATCCTGACCTTCATATATGCTCACTTGATGATGGTGCAAAATTTGAATTAGAGGTATTCATTGGTAGAGGAAGAGGCTATGTTCCTGCAGATTCTAACAAGAAAGAAGATGCTCCAATCGGATACATCGCAGTTGATTCAATTTTCACACCTGTTAAGAAGGTAAACTACTATGTTCAAAACACTCGTGTAGAGCAAAGTATCGATTATGACAAACTTACTATCGAAGTTGAGACTAATGGTACATTGTCTGCTAGAGAAGTAATTTCTCTATCTGGCAAACTTATTCAAGACCATATTTCTCTATTCGTTGAATTAGTTGAGAGTATGTCTCAAATGGATATTTTGGTTTGCAGAGAGGAAGACAAACAAACTAAAGTGTTAGAAATGACTATCGAAGATATTGACCTTTCTGTTAGAAGCTTTAACTGTCTAAAGAGAGCTGGTATCAATACAGTTGCTGATTTAACAAAGAAATCAGAAAGCGACCTTGCTAAAGTTAAGAACTTAGGTAAGCGTTCTCTTGAAGAAGTTGCTGCTAAACTTCAAAGTTTTGGTTTGTCTTTAAGAAATGATGAGGAATAATATAAGGGAGAATTTGTACAATGAGAAAGTTTAATAGACCTACAGACCAAAGAATGGCTGTAATGAGAAGTTTAGCTACAAATCTTCTTTGGTATGGAAAAATCGAGACAACTTTAGCTAAAGCAAAAGATTTAAGAACTTATGCTGAAAAGATTATCACAAAAGCTATCAACACTTACGAAGATGTTGTTAAAGTTAACAAAACTGTAGTTGATGCTAAAGGTGCTAAATCTACTAAAGAAGTTGTTAATGATGGTGCTAAGAAATTGGCTGCTAGAAGAGATATTATGAGCAAACTTTATGATATCCAAGAGCAAAGAGCTGAGAAAGAAAGCAAAGCTGACTTCGTTAAACGTACTGAAGATATTAAACATCCACTAATTGAAAAGATTTTCAACGTTTATGCTCCAAAATATGCTAAAAGAAATGCAGATAATGGCGTAGGCGGTGGATATACTAGAATTGTTAAACTAGGTACTAGAAACGGCGATAATGCTGAAATGGCAATTATTGAGTTAGTTTAATTTTAAATTAAAAAGTTGGTAATTAATTTACCAACTTTTTTTGTTGTTAATTTCTTTATAAAATTATCTAAAATATGTTAAAATATATATGATAAGAAATTAATGATAACTATTTTAATTACCAATTAGTTTTATAAAATTAAAGGGTATTTAATTTAGCATAGGAGAACATATGAAGTATGATGCAATAATTATTGGTAGTGGTGTCGCCGGGCTTACTGCTGCTTTG
>JAZLDP010000134.1:0-2790 GCA_045614835.1 Clostridia bacterium
TAAGATGGACAGCATAAGAAAAGCAGGCGAGATATGGAAACAATACTTAGATGGTGTTAAGTATCAGCAGTCAATGGGATTTACTACTGACTTCCCTAAGTTTATATCGTTTAAGGAAGGCGACCAATGGGCTGCAGTAACAGATAACACAAAGAACTTACCAAGACCAGTATTCAATATTACGGAGATGTTTATTCGTTCTAAACGTGCTGCAGTAACAAATCAAGGTTTGTCTTTAGTATATACACCGCTTGAAGTATTTGACGATGAGGAAACACAAGCAAGAGCAGAACAAGGTGCAAAAGACTTTACAGACTTTGCAAAGATAATGTGGGAGAACTTAGACCAAGAAGAACTAAACAATGAATTTGTAGATGATGCAGTAACAGTTGGAACTGGTATATTACATTACTACTGGAACGCTAATAAAAAAGGTGGAAATCAATTAAAGTGGAATGGAGATTTGCAAGGCGAAGTGCTAGATCCGCTAAACGTATTCTTTGCTAACCCACACAGAAAGAAAGTACAAGACCAAGAATGGATAATCATACAAGACAGAATGACTGTTAAGGAAGCAAGAGAACTAGCAAGACGCGAAGGTATTGCTGAAGAGTTAGTAAGACTAATTGGTGCAGACAACAACGAAAGTGGAGAATACACAGCTGAGACTAAGGAAGTAACAGAGAATGACAAGATAACAGTTTTACTAAAGTACTTCAAGAAAGATGGTGCGGTGTACTACAGCAAATCAACATCGAGTTTGGTAATTATAGATGATAGATTACTTACTCCAGAGGTGGAAGGTTCGACTTACAAGATGGGGTTATATCCAATAGCGTTAATGTCATGTATAAGACGTAAGAAATGTATTTATGGCTTAGGATATGCGCAAGATGTTATAGCTATTAATAAGGCAGTAAATCAATTAAAAGCAATGCAATTATTAAATGCAATACAATGCGGTAACCCCGCACTAGTAACAAGACCAAATGCGATAAGACAGAAGATAACAAATCAAGGCGGGCAAATCATAACAGACTATTCGCCGAACGGTGATGGTATCAGATATATGCAACCGCCTAATTTCTCTACTATATTTAGCCAATTAGGTAATGAGATGTTTGAGTTAGCAAGAACAACTACTGGTGTTACTGATGTATCAACTGGTGAAACTTTGGGTGCTAACATGGCAGCAAGTGCGATTATTGCGTTACAAAACCAAGCTAAGACTCCTATAAAAGAATTACAAAATAGATACTTTAGTGCTATTAAGGAAGTAGGAGATATATGGCTAGAGTTTTTCAAAGCTTACTACAACATGGACAGAAACATGGCTATTGAAAACGAAGACGGTGAAGTAGAAAACAGAATCTTTAACGGTTCTCAATATGCTGACATAGACTACAAGTTAAAAGTTGAAGTAGCAGTAGCAAGCGATAAAGAAACATTGGCAGTAAGCTTGTTAGATGCTATGAGAGCTAGAGAAGATATTAATAAAGAACAGTATGTCGAGTTAATGCCTGATGCAGCAATGCCATTTAAGAGCCAAATTAAAGATATATGGGCTAAAGAAAAACAAGACGTTCTAGTGCAAGCTATGGGGCAGATAAAACAACAACAAATGATTATAGACCAACTGCAAAGCCAACAAGGCGATGTTCAAAAGAGTAATCAATTGTTAGGGCAAGCATTAGGTCAAATAAAGCAACAAGAAGAGTTGATGGGAGGTATGGGAAATGAAATGCAAGGTATGTGATACAGAGATGTTTATTGATAAGGTAGATGAACTAGAAGATACAGAGGTATTTCACTATAAATGCCCTAATCCACAATGCAAGAACTACGGTTATAAAGAGGAAGCTGAATAGGCTTCCTTTTTTAATATATTTCGCATGGCAAGAGCGGTAAAATGCCAAATTGAAAGGGGTAATTATGGAAGATGAAATTTTAAGCGCAGAAACACAGGAGGTCGCTGAACCTGTAGAAGAAGTAGTTGAAACAAGCGAACAAACTCAGGAAGTCGCTGAACCTGAAACTCAGAGCTCTGCAGAAAACACAGAGATAGTTGCAGAGAATAAGAATGAGAGTAGAGACTACGAGAAAGATGCAGCCTATGCAAGAATGAGAAGGGATAAAGAGGACGCATTAAAGCAACTTGAGTCACTAAAATCAGAAAATGCAAGGCTGACTAATGCGTTTGGTTGGTTTGGTTTCAAGGGTAATACTGATGAAATAGAAGACCAAGCAAAAGCGCACTATACTGGAAGAAGTATAGAAGAAATAAGGCAAGAGAGAATTGCAGAAGCACAAAAGATTGCAGAAGAAAACAGCTTAAAAGAGCAATTAAAGTACTATAAGGAAAAAGAAGTACAAGAGAGAATGAACAAAGACTTGGCTGATATACAAAAGTTAAATCCACTAATCAAAACTTTTGACGACTTACCTAAAGAGTATTTTGATTATGTTTCGAAAGGAATTGAAGGTACAAAAGCCTATAAATTACTTGAAATCGATGGGATATTCCAAACAGCAACACAAAACGCGGAACAAAAAGCAGTAGCAAAAATACAAGCTAATGCAAAAGCAAGCGTTGGAAGTGCAAGTGGAGGAGTAAGTGAACCGGTATCTTATGCAAATATGAGTGATGCGGAATTTGACAAATTGCTTGCAAAAGTAAAAAGAGGCGAGATGACCTCTATCACATAAAGAAGACTACTGAGTGGTAGTCTTTTTAATTTTAAAAAATGAAAGGATGATTAAAATGGCTAACACAATAGCAAACACAACTCA
>JAZLDP010000135.1:0-24257 GCA_045614835.1 Clostridia bacterium
ATTTGATTCTGTTGCAGGGTCTGCCACAAGAGAAATTGCGTACATTCCCTCTTCATCATTATTAATTTCTGCCCTATAGACAGGAAGTCCCATATATTCCATATTAAAACTATTTTTATTAAATATATTTTTTAAAGATTTTGGTTTAGCGAAACAATTTTTGTATGTTTGAGGAAACTTTAATTTATGGAAAACTTTAATAATGAAATTTGGAAAGATATTAATGGGTATGAAGGGAAATATCAGATATCCAATTATGGTAGAGTAAAAAGCATAAAGAGACCTACAAATAATCAATACTGTAAAGAAGATTATTTGTTAAAACAAAAAGTTAGTAAGACTGGATATTATTCTGTTGGCTTAAGTGACGAATACAAAAAGCAGAAATGGTTTTTAGTTCATAGATTGGTGGCAACAGCCTTTATACCAAATCCCAATAACTTACCACAAGTGAATCATAAGGATGAAGACCCATCACAGAATTGTGCGTGGAATCTTGAATGGTGTGATTCTAAATACAATAATTCTTATGGTAATCACGCTAAAGTATATGAAAAAGAAATCTTTAAGAAGAATAGACCTGACAGGAGCAAGGCCGTTATTCAATACGATTTAAATGGGAAACCAATCAATAAATATCCATCAATATCAGAAGCTGAAAGAGTAACAGGAATAAAAAATTCCCACATTTCTTACTGTTGTAGTAAAAAATATGGGAATAGAACAGCTGGTGGGTATAAATGGGAATATACTAAGCAGACATTTTAAATAACAATTTTCTCTGTTTTCCAGCGTTGTTATATAATCCGATATGCACCCATTTTGCTTTACCGTTAGTCTCAATTATAATCTGGTCATAGTTTTTATCCTTCGCCCACTCTTTAATAAAGTCAACAAATTCATTAAATTTACCATTAACAGGAACAATATCAGCAGCAAACCCTATTTGGTGTACAGATGTTTCAGAACCACCAACAGCTTTGTTTAATAGTTTTCTTCTTAAACCAGATGAAACCCTCAAAGCACTACCCCAAGCCTCTCTTAATTCATCAAGAAATAGAGCAAGCTCGTTAATGTGTTCTATTTGCTCCCAAGAAGGATAATTTTTAATTTTCTTTTCTAATGCGGTTGAAGATTCTAATAGTTCTTCAAGTCCGAAATATTTAGGTTTATTCATTATCGTTAGGTTTATTTCTGTTATTGTTCATAGAGAACCATAAATAGTTCTTTTTAATTTGATGTATGGCTTTGTGGCAAATTGAACAAAGTGTTATGCAATCTCCTGCTTCAACTTCACCACCTTCGTACAAATGCTTATAAGTTCTATGGTGACAAGTCAAATTAATACCATCCTCTCTCATTCTACCACATACCATACATTTCCCACCATCCCTTTCCTCACACATTCTTTTAACAGCCTTGAAATCTTTTGATTTGATGTATTTCTTATACTTCAAATATTCTTTATTCCTTTCTGCGTTTTTAGAATGTTGTGCTTTAGGAGATAAATCACTCCTTATAGGCTGTTTTCTTACTTTAACCACACATAAGCTTTTTATTTCAATTATTCTTAAAAGCTGCTTTCACTTACCCTTACTTCAGTACCCTTTTGTGCAGCTTCAATATCAGATACTCTCACATAAATATTCTGATTCATATAGCTGTTTCTTAAGCTTGATAACTCAGAATTTCCTGTTGGATTTTCAACATATTCTGGTGTAAAGCTCTGCACCCTTGGTGTTGCTACTAATGAGCTTGATTCAGAACCACTTCCATCAGGTTTCTGGTTTTTGATTTGTGCAATTTGTGCTGCACCTGAAGCAAGCGCTGCTGCTGCTCCAATACCACCGATAATTTCACCGAATGGTGGTGGATAAGCTGACATACCCTGCATAAGAGCGCCAAGAGCACCAGAAATCATAGACATAGTAGCTTCGGCAATCTTGATTCCTTTGACATTCTCGAAGGCTTTCTCATATTCTGCCTGTGTCATTTCATTATTATCCTTCTTTGCCTTTATATCTGCCTCATAGTAATCAGCAAGACCACCAAATAAACTACCGATGCTGTTAAGACCATCCTGAACAAAGCTAAAATACTCTTCATAGGATTGTAATCTCATTTCATTCATTTGAATTGTATGAGCTACTTCACCTTCCTCAATCTGCGCTATAAGTTCAGCAACCATTCTCTCAGCTTCAACCCTTTGTTCTCCTACAACAGTTGTATCTTTAAGATATTCGTTATAAGCATCAATTTGCTTCTGAATACCTTCTTTCTGTATTTGATAACTCTTTTCTGCAAACTCCATTTCCTTTGATGGAAGTAAACCAGCTTGTGTAACTCTTAAATTATAATAATCACTACCCTTGGTGTATAATTCATTATACTTTCTGGTTTCTTCACGAAGTTCAGCATCTGTTACAGCTTGTAATGTTTCAATATCCTTAGCAAAGTAACGGTCACGGATTTCAGAATTAGTGTTGAAATAGTCAACATATAACTGTTGCATTTGGTTTGTAAGTTGTTCAACCATTTTCACAGCATTTTCATATTCTTCTGAAGGGATAAGACCATTATCTTCTACATACTTAATAGTTTGTTTATAGAAATCCAATTGCGTGTTCAATTGTTTCAAACTATTATTGTAAATAGATGTTGCTCTTTCGAACTCAACAGCTTTTTTATCAAAACCATCTATTTCATTAGTAACACCACTACCAATAAATGAATCAAAGTGAGCACCTGTTTCTATTTCAAAATCAAGTTTGATTTTTTCTTTTTCTATATCACTTTGTAATTTAATTAACTCTTCATCCAATTGTGGCTTAATTGTTTTTTGGAATAATTTGATGATTTCATTATTAATCTTTTTATTAGCCTCTTCTGAAGAAGAATCAATTATATCTTTAAGAAGTGCTGTAGATTGTTTATTCAAACGAGTTGATTCAACAGCCATTCTGATTTTTACACCCTCCATTAAAGACATTCCACCCTCCATTCCAAGAGTTTTTACAGCCTCTTTGAACTTTTCCTTATCATAGTTGCCAACAAATAAATTAATTTCCTCTTGTGAAAGACCATTCAATAATGCTTGTGTTTCTCTTTTAAACAATTCATTATCGGTCATAACTTTATCAAGGTTTTCTGTATATGTTTTTGTAAAACCATCAATCCAAATAGCCAATTCAGAATTATTTAAATCTTTACCAGCCTTTTTAAAATAATTTACAAAAGATGTTACAGTTTCCCTGAACTTAATATAAGTTTCTTTATATGAAGTGCCTATTGTTGAAGCAATATTCTTCTGATAGTCAGTTTCAATTTTCTTTAGTTCATCCTGAGCTTTCTTTGCAGCTTCCTGAGCCTTTTTCCTTGCATCTTCTGCTGCCTTCTTTGCGTCATCATCTGCCTTTTTCTTATGCTCTTCGAACTCCCTATCATATCTTATTTTATCATTCTGGGCTTCTTTGTATTCGTCAGAATCTTTCTTATATTGAGCCATTCTGAGGTCAAACATTTCATCGTACAAAGCCTTAGCTTCCTCTGTATATTTCCAATCAGCACCAATTTCAGCATCCTTTGCATCAATTATGTCTTGGATTTCTTTCTGTCTTAATGCTGCTCTTTCCTTGTCAGCCTTTTCTTTTTGCTTTGTAATCTGAGCCTCAGCACCTTCTGCATAGCTTGCTGCAACATTATAACCGTCCTTGATAATTTCAAGGCTATTGTCAATACCATCTTTAAGGTCTTTTCCAATATTTTTCCAGTTACCTGTGAAAATATCACCAATTACCTTACCCAAAGTGGTAACTGTATTAAGCAACTCCTTAATAGGAACAAGGATTACCTTTTTAAGAACATTTGCCACACCAGAAGCAATTGCCTTAAACTTATCCATAGTCTTATTAAGCTTATCAAAGCCACCAACGGCCTTTCCAATCCATTCTGTTATCTTCTTCCAATTAGCTACAAGAATTGCAAGCAAACCAACAATAAACCCAATAGGATTTGCTTTCATAGCAGCATTCAACCCCTTCTGAGCTACTGTTGCACCTTCAGTTGCTACGGTTTCTGCATTAGTTGCAGCAGCAGCAGCTTTTGTTGCTGTTGCCTGTGCTGTAGTCTGTACTGTTGCAGCCTTTGATTGACTTACCCAGCCTTTAATAGCAGTTGAAAGACCCTGTGTTCTCTTGATAAACCCATCAATACCTTGAAGTCCCTGCACAAGAGCCATAGCCTGTTGAACCTTCAACATAGCCTGCTGTGCTTCTTCAGATTCGCCACCAAATAAACCAACTGCTGCATTAACAGCAGAAAAACCAGCTGCCATATTTGCAGCTATTCCTCTCATATTTGATAACTGGTCTCCAAGGTCTGTTGAAGCATATTTTAACATTTGCTGTTGCTCTGAAAGATTGTGTGTAATCTCAGCAGCTCTCTGAAATGCCTTATTATATGCTTCGCTACCAGGCTGAAGCTGTTCAAGTTCAACCTTAAGAGCCTTTAATTCTTGTCTTTGTGTGGTATATTCATTAGTAACACTTTTCAAGGACTTAGCAACTTCATCTTTACCAGCCCTCATAACCTGTGTTAACTCTGTCTCATCCTTTACGATTTTTGACAAAGTTTCATCATACTCTTTTGTACCCTTATTAAGATTGAGCAAGTCATCACGAAGTGATTTAATTTCATCCCTCAAACCCTTTACAGTTTGCTGACCACCAGCTGTCTCAATTTTTATGACCTTTACTATTTCTTCTGCCATAGAAAATAATTTTTTATAAAAATATATTTGGCAAAAGCTTTGGTTTTAGAGGTGATTTAATAAAAAAGGACTGCCGTTAAGCAGTCCAATTCATAAAGAAATTTATTTAAAGCCAGAATAGCAATTTATTGTATATTCACATAAAATATTTTGTCTGAACCATCAAATGTAACTGAAGTCCATTTCCAATTTCCATTAGCAACACTAGAATAATTATAGTTTGGACTATTTGCATATGATGTACCTATTGTTCTTGTCGCGTGAGAAATATTATATACACCAAGCATATATGTATTTCCAGAAGTTAACCCTGTAAAATCACCTGTGTATGAAATTCCATCAACCAACATTTCCTGATATGCCACTCCACTTCCACTAATAGCTATTGAGAACTCTCCGTAATCCTGAGAAGAAGTGAAACTATAGAACATATTATCAACAGTTACTTCCTCCCTATTCCATCCATTTGGAATACCATTCACACCACTAGTCCATCCTGTGAAATTTGCATTTTTTTCAAATGTTCCTGTCGGAGAAACACCATTTACCCAATCTTTTGTCGCACCGTTAGCATTATCTGGCCAAGGTCTTATAAATTCAGCAGCAGACTTAATGTAATTAAGACTTGTACACCCATCAAACATATGTGCATAGCAACTTTTATAAGATAATACCTTTGCAGGTAAAACAGGAGCTTTTACAAGGCTTGTACATTTATGGAACATATATGCATAAGCTTCTTCAGGTACAATTTCAGCAGGAAGGTCTGTCACACTTGTTAGGTTTGTACAATCAGTAAACATACCATAATAACACCCTTTAACCAAATCGGTTGCAGGTAGTGTTGGTGTAAATTGTAAACTTTTACATCCTGAAAACATAGAGCTATAACACCTACTCTTTAATTTTTTAACAGGCAAAGCTGGCGCTGTTATCAAACTTTTACAATTATTGAACATACCATAATAACAATCATATGCCAACTCTGTTGCAGGTAATGTTGGTGTTGTTGTGATTGCAGTACAGCCATCAAACATTTGTTGATAACAACCTTTTGTTAAGGTAAATGCAGGTAATTTCAAATAAAGTATAGAAGTTAATCCAGTACAACCACTAAACAATTCCTTGAATGTGTAGTCAGCAGGTAATGTTGTTGCTGTTGAAAAATTTGAACCATATAAAAGAGACATTATATTTCCCCTTACTGAAAAATCTACTGTTGAATTTTTTAATGTTATTGAATTATATTCATCGGCATATGAAGTATTAGCACCTCTAAATCTTATTGTAGAGCCACTAGGTACAACAAATTTATAGCCACTTGCATTTACTGTAAATTCAGTCCAAGCACCATTATTTAATGAGTATTGAAGTGTTCTGGAGAAATTTGGATTTGAGCCAACAGCCGTCCAAGTAACACCACTATAATCTTCTTCAGACAGCGTTTCTATTGTGAAATATTCTGTATATGCTGTAGGTTCAGGGCCTGGCTGCTCAACTGCTTTCAAAGTAACCAATTCACCTGCTGAAATATCTATATCAGTTCCAGAAAAAACAATACCATCAAATTTATCATAAAGGGCTGAAGAGGTTGCTGCTGTTATAGTAACAGTAGCATCCCCAAAGCCTGATGTTGGATTATATGTTAACCAATCGTTCATATCATTAAATCATTTTAAATATTATTCTGTATAGTCCATCCGTTTGGAATACCATTAGGGCCGATAACCCAATTGTCCATAGAGCTATTCTTGGTAAATGTACCCATTCCACCAACTCCATATACCCAATTTGATGTACAATTTAAAGCTGTTGTTATATCAGTTGCATAGCATTTGATAGTTCTTAAATTTGAACATCCGTAGAACATATTCTTATAAGAATCTTGTGTTAAGGTAAGAGCAGGAAGTTCAGGTGCATTAACCAAGCTTGTACAACCTTTAAACATATTTTCGTAACATCCAGTTGTTAATACATTTGCAGGTAAGTTAGGTACATTAACCAAATTTATACAGCCCTCAAACATACCTTGATAGCAGAAATTGCTTAAAGATGTTGCTATTAATTCTGGCGCTGTAGTAAGTGAAGTACAACCACTAAACATATTTGCATAATAGTAGTTATTTTCAATACCATTATTCAAATATTTCATAGTTAATGCAGGTGCATAATATAAACTTGTGCAGCCAATAAACATACCATTACAACGGCCATAAATAGAGCTTGGTGCTGTTGTTAAATTAGTGCAGTTTTTAAACATTTCTGTATAATCACTACCAGACGCAACATTAACACCTGCGAAATTTTTATTTTCCATATATAGATTCTCAGCACTTACCAAACCTTGACAGTCAGCAAATAATCTATAGAAATTACCTAAATAGTTACCTGTTCTGAAATGAGTACCGTTGCAAATACTTGAAATGTTTCCTTCAAGCTCAAATACAGCAGTTGAACCTGAGAATGTGTTATAAGCAGCACCATCATAGTTAGCACCATCGTTAATATCACCATCGTGTTTTACCACAATTTTATCACCTGTATTTACAAGTATAGCAGTACCATCTGGCGAAGAAAGAACTCTTTCCCAATTTTCACCATCATCCCTTGAATAATACAAGTATTGTTGCATACTGTCACCGTGAGAATATGTTGGATTAACAAGTTTCCAAATAAGTTTACCACCAGAAATAATGTTAAATGTTAAATATTTTCCAGCATAAGTATTACTTATTAAATAAGAATTCCAATTAACATTAGATTGTACAGCAAATGTTGCAGTACCACCTGTTGAATTGAACTCTGTTGATTCAGGAACAACTCTTAAATAAGGTCTTTCACCAACTTCCTGTGTAAATGTTGCCTGAGTACCAACATCACCAGCTGTAATATTTATTTCAATTTCCTTAAAACTATCGTAGTTTGGACTTGCTGTAATACTAAAGCTACCACTTGAACCACGAGAAGTAGGTTCTACAGATAATATGTAGTCCTCATCTTCTGGGGTTATTGTTATATTTTCAATATTCCAACCATAGTTATCACTTGTCTTTACAAAACCATTAATAGTGCCACCACTTGCTGGTAATGCATATCTATCAAGTTCAACAGTAACTGTCAATTCACTCGTAGCAATTTCATTTGTCATATTTGAAAGGTCTTGAACCTTAACAAACTGAGTCTTTGTTGTATCGTGATTTACAGGGTTGTAATCGGTGATTTTATTAAGTCTCCAAAGGCTGTTTCTAAACCAATAGAAGCTTCTTAGGCTTTCCTCATCGAACTTACCCTTAACATAGCAATCAACAACCTTTGTATCAATATCATAAAGGTCTTCATAATATTTCTTGTAATAGTTTGAATAAACATTACCTTCATCGTTATTAACCATTTCTGGTACATAAAGATATCTTGGTGAACCATAGTCAAATGAGTAAATCATCCACCTGTTACCTTCGAGCCATCTACTGAATCTTGGGAATTGGGTGATTTCATTAGCAATCTTATTCCCATAGTTATCGTACTCGCTGAAAGTCATAAGCCAACAAGGAGCATTATTCAATCTGTACATAGGTGTAATGTCATCTGTAAGATACCATTTCATATAAGTAGTGTTTTCATACCCGTTGAAGAAAAGTAAAACACTTTCTGTATCTAATGGTTTGTTATCCTCATTAGCGAACATAGGCTTGCTTACAAGGTCATAATTTGGATAAATGTCACTATATGGCGTACAAACCTTACTGATTTCATCCTGAGGGATATCAACTTCTAAAGTATTACCACTATAATTACCATTTTCATATAAGTTATATGAAATATTGTCATACATATATGGAAGAAGACCATCAGAACTTCTATTTGCGTAATATTGGCTTACATCCTTTGTCTGCACAGCATTCTTGAAAATACCTTTATCATTCAACTCCTTTGTATCAGCGTTGAATTCATATCCTGTATTTACAATCTTCTGACCATATTCCTTTCCTGTCTTTTTGGTATAGTCTGAATAAGTTTTACTTACAACAGCTTCATCAGTTAATGATAAATAACCATTCTGACAGTAAACTGGGTTGATTGAGAATGATTTTGAATAATCAATATCGTTTTCTATGTCAATTACATTATTACGCTTGAAATATTTATTTCTGGTCATAATGTAAATCTTATTCTCAATCTTGTCCTTCTTCATATACAAACCGAACTTTTTGCAGTAAGAAAGAAGCCAATCAGCAGGAGAGAATGATGTTGATAACAACATTTCCTTGTCTATATATTTGTTTGAAAGTGATGAACCACTATCAATAGAGATAATGTCTATATTGCTGCTATAGAAAGGCATAGGGTCAACATCTACAGAACTACCAGAATTTGGTTGAACTGATGTGAACAATTTATTCCTATTGCTGTTATTTGAAGAATTACATCTTTTAATGTACAATTTAAAATATCTAGTACCAACAGGCAAGTCACAAGAAAGTTCAAGAAGATTTCCCGTGTCACCTGTGTAATGATATGTGTTTCCACTTACTTTTGTAAAATATCCAATATGGTTTTCAACAACATTTGTTGCCCACTTTGGCGAAAATTGACCAGAAGCAACTGCATCTGCATATGTATATTTTTCTTGTCCTGTAACCCATTTAACATTACTTCCTGCAAGTACATTTTCATTCAAATTATTACTGTTTGATGCATAAAGCTGAACACCATAGGCATTACGATAATATACCCTTGAAGCTCTACCCTTTATTTTTGTGAAATAGAAGTACAAATTTTGAGAATCTGAAGAGCCTGTAACACCAAGGTCAATTGTTGCCTTCATCGTGATATTTGAGCCTGTTATAACGCTGTCAAGAGGGAATGTATATACACAGTTACCCAAAGCATCAACATAAGCTGAAGAATAGCTATGTGTATATGCTGTAGAAGTACCACCACTTGTCTCATTAGTGAACTCCAAATTGGTAATTGTTGGCAAGGTCATCCAAGCATTATAGTAATATGGGTTATCTGCGTTGAAGAATTCTGTATCAACATCAATATCATAACCATCATCATATCTACCAGCATTATTTCTCCTGTCACAGATTGCTTCGAAAATTGATTTCACCCTGATTACTGGGGTTTGAATATAAGACCTATAGTCCCTGACCTCTTCTGAAGTCAAGTTCTGAGGAAGATTACCAAGGGCATAGCCACCTGTTGCTGTATATGCAGTTCCACCACTTGTAACAGCAGAACTTATTACAGGTGCGTTATTGAAGTTAATGAGAACCTTATTACAATTTATCTTGTCTGGATAACCGATATATGTAGGAGAAAAATTAACAACACTCCATTTTCCGTTATTGTTAATCTCATCCCAAGCCGTTGCTACTGTGTCCTTGTTGATAATGAACCCCAAATCAAGAGGGGTTGAATCACCGAAGAATTGGTAATAATCCAAATCAGCAAGTGTTTTCTTTTCACCAGTATTCCAGTCAATAGAAAGATTATAAAGGAACTGCCCAAGACCACCATATAATGTGATTGAATATTCAATCTTGTTGTCGCTCTTTGAAATATTATCCAATTTAGCGTAGCCTGTCTGATAAGCTTCGCTATTTATATAGATAGAAAAAGGAACTCTTTTTGTTACATTAAAGTTTTCCTCTGTCTGTATTCTTTCAAGATTCCAAATACCATCAAAAATGGCATTATTCTTCTTTGTACCTGGTATCTTGATTGTCTTTGTATAACTGTTCTTAACAACAGTAGGGTTTGTTAAATCATCTTCCTGATATGTGAAAAGAATATCAGGAGATTGCTGAAATTCAACCTCTTGGCTGTTTATGTAAAGTTTTACTTCATTATTCATATTTGGCTTTATCTAATTTCTTTATTTTGGCTTTCTTCAACTCTTATTTTGTATGATATAAGTTTCTTTTCATTAATGTATTTCTTATACTCAACAGTTGAATCGGTTATTATTACAGGAACAATCTTATTTTTTGGAATGTCCTGTAAGTAAACCTTTATACTTCTGAATATTGTCTTAGCGAACAATTCACTCTCACTATCATTAAACCATCCCGTGTTCAATTCGTAAGATGTGGTTATTTCGTTGATATATTTATTTTTTCCAAAGTCAATTGTCTGGTTATTATAACTCTTGTCAGTTGTATAACTGTTGAATGTATCTTCAACCTTATAAGTACCTTCCATAATGAATGAAGACCAAGTACCATTTGGTTGAAGATAAAGTAATGCAAATCTTCCACAATAAGGTGTAGAAGAATTGAATGTTGAGATATTGGTTGTGACACTACCAGAATTTACAAGTGTATCAAATTTCTTCTGGCCAACAGCATATCTTGGTGTTAATGTAGCACCACTTGTTTCATAAGACCAATCATAAGTGAATTTATAAGTCTCTAAAAGAGTATTGCCACTATATAGATAAAAATTTCTTATAGCCTGACTGTTAGGATGAGCGCCATTTGATAAATCTGATAAATCATTATTTAAATAATCAGCACATATATCAGATATGTTTATCTTAATCGTGTTAGAATCAGGCAACATATAAGCCTTACCACTAAAAATGGTATCTCCTGTTGTTGCATCAATTCTTATGCTATATGTTAATGCTGTTGTAGCACTTGTTGTGTAATATGTATCCTTCCAAATTGCAGATGTAACCATAATAAAATACTTTCAAAAAAATATATTTATTTACTTGGTCGGTTTTATTCAAACATATATACTGTATTTACTGGTTCTCCGAAAAGATAAGGCTGACAATATTCAGTTTCACCTGCAACCATCTGTTTATCACTATTGTGGCCATACCACTTGAAATATGTACCAGATAAAGCAACATTCTGTGATACAGGCAACACCTTCAATTTGTTGAAATATTTATTTATAACGAAACTACCAATTGTCTGGTCAAGCCTATCAATTTCTTTTCCCTCAGGAGCAAGATACTTACATAAGCTATGTGTCATTTCATTCAAATCAAGATTATGCTTATTCTTTCTCTGAATCATAAAATTATATTGATATAGACCAACATTTTTCTTTACATCATATCCCTCAAACCCCTGTATGAAAGAAAGCACCTTATTTGCCTGTTCTATAGGGTAATTACGCTGACGAACCCAAGCAAGGTACTCATCATATAAATTCATCCTTGTAGGGTGCATTTCAAGGCATATATCGTAATTGTTTTTATTGAAGTAATCAACTAAATAATCAAGGTTTCCAGAAACACCCATAGAACCATCTATCTTGATAACAACATCGGTGTTCACATAATCAAATGGGTTATATCTTACCTTAAAACAAAGGTCAAAATTGTCTTCTGGGTTAGGATTGTCAACATAAACAACATTCCAAGTTGAAGATGTTATGCTTCTATCATCAGTTACATAAATGTATTCTGCTCTGTCTGACTTCACTTCTATTTCGTGAAGTACTTCGTAACCACCTATATTGAATGTTAAAACGCTATAATCCATATTAAATTTCATCCTTTATGTTAATTATCATTCTGTACTCCCTCTCTATCAATCCACCGTTTTCATCACACTCAATCTGGTAATAGGTTACTAAATTGCTTTTCTCTTCTCCATAGGTATCTGATTCTTCTATAAACTTGTCAACCATCCTATGTAAAATTTCTTTTTTTCTGCTATCCATAAATGTCTTTATTTGTGACTGTTTATTATATAAATTTCTTTAAGTAGCTATGTATTAATGTATTAAGAAACAAGGTTCTTTTCTGTATTGGAGTAACCACAAATTGCATCTCGAATAACATATTCCAATTCTTCCTTCGTCAATAGACAATCTTCAAGGCCACAATATTTAATCAACTCTGCAATTATTAATGATACTTTGTAATAGACTTTATTTTCCATAGATTTAATTATTTGAAATATTCGCTAAAAACAACATCAACCATATTACTGATATCGTCATTAATAGCATCCATTATTTTTTGTTCGAACCTGTTATTCACAGTTTCTATGCTATGTTCCAAGATATTTGTAGGTTCTATACCTTCCTCAGCTATCTTTCTCCCAATCAAAAAGGAAAGTTGCTCTGGTGTAGGAAGTTTACCATTAATTTGCCTTGGTAGAACGGGCTTAACCTTAATCCACTCCATAATTTTATCTTGTGGAGGAAACTTACCAGGCTCTCTTCCATACTCAACATATTTCCAGTAATCTTCAAGTTTAAGACTGACTTCAATTTGTCTATCGTCCTTTTCTATTATATAGTTTATATTGTTGAGCAAATCACCAGAAGCAACCTTTCCTTCCGTACTTAGGTTATCTTGGTATATAGCTTTAACTTCAATTATATATTCTTCTAAAACTCTAGATAGATTTTCCCACATATTCAATATTATTTTTTGAGCCTCCTATCTGAATCGAACAGATACCTAAACTTTACAAGGGTTTTATACTCACCATTATACTAAGAAGGCAATTCCTTACTTGTGTACTTCACAGCAGACTTTCAGGTATATGAAAGAATATAACAAATAAATAAATTAATCTATATATAAATAGTAGGAAAAAATAAAAAATAGAAAAGATTTTTATGAATTTTTTATTTTATTTTTATATTTCTCCATTTGTCTTTTTTTCTCATTAGCTTTATCCCTTGTATATGATAAGATATTCAAGAATTCTACAACATTCATCTTGAATACTACACTCCAAGGTTCTCTAATTGTTTCACTAACTACATCAACTGATGAAATCCAACCCCATTTATATTCGAAAGAGTTTTTATTGATGCTAGTATCTCCTGAATCTTCTGCTTCTCCTGTTCCGTCTTCGCCCTCTTCATCATTTTCTTCATCTTCGATTCCAAATAGATTATTGTATTGTTTATTGAACTGAAGAAGGCCTTCTGAAAAAAACCGCACATTTCATAAGCTGTTACAGCAGGTAAATACTCTTTTATATCTTTTGCTAGGTCATCTATGTTGTAATTTTCATCACCATAAGTACATCCTTTAGGTATAATGAATACTGTCAAGATATTTGGTAATAATTGTATCATATTATCCATTTTAAGGTATGTTTGGAAGTCTATGTACTGTGCTGTGGTCAATTTCCTTATATCAGTTATAACATCATATTTACGCTCATTTAAAACGATTGTTTTTGGTGACTTATTCTTGATTTCTGGAAATGTTGCTATGAACTGTGCTTCTCTTCTTAATCTCTGATATTCTGGTATTGGTAAATCACCTATTTCATCTTCATCAACACCACATAAAAGAGAAACTATTCCAACTTCAACATCTACAGCATCTTCTCTTTTTGTAATCTCCTGCAAATCCATATAATCACCTATGGTTATGCTATTCCAATTTTTTTTCTTTAATTCCATATGATTTTTATTTATTTCTTTATGCGTAGCGCAGGATGGATTCGAACCACCGACCTTCAGCCTATGAAACTGACGAGCTAACCAACTGCTCTACCGCGCTATCTTATCTTATATACACCAACCACTTTACCATTCTTCAAAGCATCATAAGCAAACACAGTAGCCATTACAATATCATCGTGAAGACCTTGTGGCGCACCATATGTTACATTTCTGGTTTTTGGATTATAACTTGCTGAGAAATAACTGAACTCATTCTTCTGTTTATCATCATCCAAAAGCGTTGCTTCACCATTTTCCATAGCTGTCTGTAAGTTTAAAATACCTGCATTCTTGCTTGTGTTTGAAGTATTGAATAATGTCACTTTTTGTGCTAGTATTTGTGACTTCTCTTTTAATAAATCTGTATAAGGAGTACCGATACTATTTGATTCACAGCATATTATGGATATTTGCTTAGCATAGGGTTCGAGTTGCTGCACAATCAACTGAATTTGTCTTAATGGAGTACTGTTATTAAAATACTTCAACATAACTTGATTTCCTTTCTGGTTAAAGACTGAAATAACGGTATAGTCATTTTCTCCCTGATTAGACCAGTCTATTCCGACAAATAATTTATCAGTAGGTTGTATTTCACATTTTTTCAAAGAAGATTTTATATTGGTGAAAACAGTTCCCTCATCATCAAGCCATTCACCCAAATATTCTGTAAGGAAAACATTCTTTGGTAATACTTGTCTATATTCTTCCAGTTTGCTGGCTGAAAGAATTTGTTCAATTGATTCTTTATAAATGTTGTTGCTCCAATCAATTGTTACCGTATTATGGGATTTTTCTATGCCATATGAATAATATTGGAAGAAGAATCCTTGTTTTATGAATGGAGAACTAACCATAAGTAGTGGTGCTTTCTTAGCATCAACCCAAGGTAGTACCAAATAGAAAATAGAATCAGGAATATATGCTGCTTCATCAATACAAAGGAAATCTGCTGTATAACCACGCAACTGTTCTCTTTGTTCTGCTGATTTAAAGTTGATTGTTGAACCATTTATGAGCGTTATAATCAAATCTGTCTTATTTTTTGACTTTATAATACCAGATTTAACAATAGCGTCAACAATTGTTTGATATATATTCTTTGCTTGTTTGAATGAAGGGCTTAGGCAATAATTCTTTGTATTTGCATAGTTTATACTATAATATAGCAATAGGTTAGCCACCATATAGGATTTCCCTTTCTGACGGCTACTTTTACATACCACAACCTTACCAGAGCCTCTTGCATTCCTCAATTCTTCTATCACGGCTTTTTGATGAAGATATGGTGTAAAACCTATGTACTTTCTTCCTGCCACTTCCAAAAACCAAGTTAATTTATAATTATTCTAAATTAGAAATCTATTTATCACCACCGAAATCGAATGAAATATTACCATCTACATTAAGGTTAACATCAGATTTATCCTTATACATACCATTAATTTTTGCAAGGATATCCATAGCTTTTAGGGAGTTTTTTCTATCTTTTGCATCAACGGCATCTTGGAATATAGCTTGAAGTTTTTCCTCGAATATTTTCTTTCTTTCTTCTTCGCTGTCTTCAATAGCATTAGCACAGAATCTTTGTACTGCTGATTTCACATAGGTTCTTGCTGTACCCATACACACATCCCATCTTGTTGAGATTTGTCTTGCTGTTTGTTCTCTACTAAGGCCATTAATGGTGATATAGTCTATGATAACTGCATCCCTTAATTCCAATTCTTCTTCAGTCCATTTTACTTGGTCATTTTTTTGTGTACCACCTTTTCTAGAGAATTGGGAAATTCTACTTTTGATAACAGCATCAATTTTATCAGGGTCGCTGAAAATCGTTACTTTATTCTTCTCCATTTTCTTCTATTGTTTCTTGTGTTATTTCTTCTTCCTTTATTTCTTCTTTCTTATCTTCATTCTTTTTTTCTTCTTTCTTCTTCTCCATTTTTTCTTTCATTTGGAAGTAAGGTTTTGCCAATTCTTTAAGGCTTCTAAGCTGGCAAGCACCACAGGATGCTTTTATACCACCTTTCTTATTAAATAGTTCCTCATACATAGCATCAAGTTCATCCCTTGCTACTTGTGAAAGGTTTCTGAAGTAATCACAGTATAATGCTGTAAAAAGAGTATCATCATATGCTCTTAATTTGTAAAATTGCTTTAATGTCATTTCTTTATAAATTTATGTTTAATTATTTTTCTATATATTAATAAATATAATTTATCTGGTAAGGGTTTTAAACAAATAGTTTTCTACTGTAATGAGTATTTCTTTGATTAAGACAACGGCATCTTTCAAAACAGGTGTTAGGAATGCTAAAAGTGCAACATAACCCAAATTAAGTATCGTTAATGATGATGTTGCCAATAGATAGATAACTCCTGCCCAAAATGTTGCACAAAGGGAGCATTTGAAGATATGGAATCCTATAAAGACATAATCCCAATCGAAGTCTTCTGGTATTTCTTTTTTGTTATTGAATACCCATCTGTAAAAATGTTTTCCTATTGTTTTGAAGAAGCCTGATAGGTCTATTACGAACACTATCATTAAAGCTAATATTAATAAATTTAAGTATATCATAATATAAATTTTCCTTTTATGTATTTTATAAATTTTCTAACGGCTGCTCTTGATACTCCAAGTATTTCTGCTGTCTTTCTTTCGCTCTGTAGTTCTGCATATAGAGAAAGTATAATTCTATCACCTTTTTGCAGTTCATTTAATGTATTTATCACCTGAACAAAATCATCATCATATTCCGTAGAACCCGTATCAAATGTAAATTCATCAACTATCCTTTTCAATTCATCTGGTTTAATTCTTGTTGTCTGCATAATCTTCAATTAATTCGCTACATTTATTCATAAATCTTTTATACTTGCACCAAAAAGGCCCTGATGTAGAACGGATATTGTTTAACGCTACTCTTGTGAGATAGAATTTAATTTCTCCAGATTCATATAAGTTTACAACAAACTCTTCATCTTTTTCCAATAGGAGCATATACATATCTTGAATAAGGTCTTTAAGTTGGTCATCTTTGCTTTTTGCTATACCATTTACTATATCTTCTATAATTTTTTCCTTAGATATTTTTTCTATTACTTCTTTTTTTGTCACAGCACTCTTCTTTTTTGAGTAAAATTATTTTTTTATTTATTTTATGCTCATAATTGAAAGTTGATTCTGCACAGGCTTTTTCTTCAACCCTATTCTCCAAATCAAGTTTTGATAAATCCCAGCTAAGCCTTCCATCACGATAATATACCATATAAACAGGTGTGTAACCACTCTCTATATATGCTGTCATCAAAGCATTATATTTATGTAATTCCAGAATAACATCATCATATTTATTGATTGATATATCCCTGTTTTTTATCTCTATAGCATATTTAATTCCTGTACAAGCTGTTGCAAAGCAATCTATGGAATCGTATTCACCTTCTGTAAATTCATACATAACTTCGCATTCTGCATTAGAGAAATCTTCTTTCAATTTATCTCTGCCTTTTTTTTCATAATCTACAACTGTCATAATTTATCTATTTTTTTCTTTTATTATAAATAGTATGAAAAAACAAAAAATTTTAAATATATCTAAAAATATATCCTTTATATTGTTTTTGTCTTCCAGTAACGCACTCATATATTGATAATTTACTGTATCCTTTTGGTGTTAGCTCGGCTATACATTCTTTCATATTCTTAAATTCCCTTACTTTCTTATTAGTCCCAAGCTCTGCCATTAAAACACGCGAATTTTTATATCCTCCACTCCTTCCATTAACAGGTATTGTATAACCAAGCCCATCTGTAAGCTTTCTTTTAATTTCTGGTAGAAGCTTTTGATATTTCTTGTAGGTTATACCATTTTTCCTGCATATTCTTTCAAGGTCTTCACTTCTTTCTTGATTTGGTGCTATTGTAAGCCAAATTATTTCTCTATCCATTTCAGATAAACTATCAAGTATCTTATCAACCTTATCTTCCAATTCGTGAGTTGTTGTATTGTCATATGTTAATGTTTCTTCATATGTTTTTCCATCATTATTCTCACTTGAAATTGATTCTCCCAAATCCTTCACATTATATCTATAGTGAAACGAGTGTCTGCTAATCACCTGCCTGTAAACAATACCACTTATATAGTTATTCAGCGTTCCATTTATATATGCATCAAAAAGAGCAGCCTCATCCGCATTTGTCAATAACCATAAGTAGATATATTGGCATAAATCATCCCTATATCTGGTCTTGAATTTGTTTGCAATTTTTTCTACTTCCTTATTTCTGGCCAGATAATCAACTATCTCATTTTTCGTCATATTTTTTTGATTTTAAAGAATAAAATTAACCCAAGAATCAACAAGGATGAAACAAAATACCAAAGTAAAAAATTATGGTTTTTTGGCTTTACAACCTTTTCTACAACCCTATCTACAGGTATTTCAATCTTGGTTGTATCTCTGATTATCCTATCTCTGTATTCTATCCTTGTTTTTTGGGTATATCCCTTTTTGTTTTCCATTTCACCCTTAAGATTGTTGGTGCTGGTATCAACATATGCCTTTGCTTTGGCTAATGAAGTTTCCAAGTATAATGTATCAGGATATGCCACTACATTTATCACTTTCTCAACAGGTATGATAACAGTACTATCTTTAATGTTGATAACGGTGCTGTCTTTGATATTGATTTGTGTTGATGGCTTAGTTACTGGTCTTATGATTGAACAACCTGAAAACATTAATAATGCAATAAGTAATATTAATTTACGCATAAAAAATCCACTTTATAATAAATATAAAGTGGAACAAATAAATGTAAATATTTTAAAAAAATTAAATAACGGATTTTACTTCTTGAAGTACAGTATCTGTTGTTAATTCTGCGTAGAATTTTGCTGTTGTTTTACTTGAACTGTGCCCTAGGTTTTTAGCAACAACTTCAAGCCTTACACCAGAATTTAGAAGTATGTGGCCATAGGTTTTTCTACCAAGGTGTGTTGTTAGGTTGTGTTCTATACCAGCTAGTGTCATAACTGTCTTCAGATATAAATTCATCTTCTGATTTGATATAACCTTTAACTGATAATCATTCCTTTTTAAAATATCTATCCCATCAGGAAGAATAATAGCTGTATATTCAACACCTGTTTTAACTCTGGGTTTTCTTATATAATGTGTACCATCATCTGTTATTTTTATATCCTCCTTTTTCAAATGTTCAAGGTCAATATATGATAGCCCAGAATAAACTTGAAGAAGAAAGGCATCCCTAACAGCACAAAGTGACTTATTGTCAATTTTTGCCTGTTTTAAGGCTGAAATTTCATCTTCAGTAAGGTAATCTATAGGTTTCCTATCCCTATGTACTTTAAGGCCCTGAAATGGGTTAATTTTCAGCTTTCCGTTATCCATACCAAACATTATAACGGTTTTAATTTTTGATATGTATGAAGCTGATGTGCTGCTATTATATTTCTTCTGCAAATGAACATAGAACTTCTGAATAACAGCAGGAGTTATTGCAGTAACCTCCTGTTTCTTATCCATAAAATCATAGAATAGCTCACAAACCTTTGTGTACTTCACATATGAAGATTGGGTTATATCAACTCCTACCCTGTCTTCAACTAATTTAAGATACTCTGTAAAAAGGTCTTCGATTGAATACGGCTTGAATCCTCCTGTTCTAAGATATGAGCGAAGATTTTCTGCTGTTACTGGAACTCCATATCTTGCCATATCATTAAGAATATGGTTGATATTGCCCATAGTGATATTTACATACTCCTGTAATTCAGCAGGTTTTCTTTTCCTGTTGAAATCCTCTGGTTTTGCCTTATATGGAAGATTGATGAAACACCTTTTTTGGTTAATGTTAATTGATAATTCCAAGGGCGCTACACCATTCTTGTCTGCCTTAGATTTTCGGCAATAAATGTTAAGATTGAAAGTGGTTCTACACATAACTTTTCAGGTTAGTGTAGCCTAGATTTATATGGCTTCATTTTGGCTACCTGAGACTTTGTTTTGAGGGCTGTATTAACCCTTCTAAATCCCTTAAAATAGCCAATAATAATAGATTTGTGGAGATGGGCGGAGTCGAACCGCCTCAGACTATCTATGAGTTATAAATCTTTGGCTACAAATAAATCAATTTACTTGTTCTTAGGTTTTCTACCTCTTGTTGATGTTCCTTTTACTCTGAACAAAGCAACAATAGCATTAAGTTCATCAGAAGTGACAGCAATTTTACTAGGCTTGCTGACAACATCATTCATAGAAATAAACTCTGAGAGGGCAAGAGCAATTTCGTAAGCAGAATAGTTCTTGACCATCTTCTCAGCGAATTCAGAAGTGGAAATCTCACCATTTTTGAGACCGCTAATCTCTTTTGCTGTTACTTTAATCATATCTTTTGTTTATTATAATTTTTGCAAATGTAATATAAATAATATTAAATCCAAATCTTTTAATGAAAAAACAACCCTGCATTATCGCAACGGAGGGTTGCTATTATAACACATTTAATTGAATTAATATGAATAAACTTAATCTTCAAATATCTTATTGCAAATGGCTTCAACAATATCTTCAACAAACCCCCTACCATTTGCTACCAAATCACCAAAGTCATTTGTTTTATTAAAATAAGACAGGACAATTTGAAATCCTGTCTTAAAATAGAAAATAAATTGAATAAATATAACAATTAAATAGACTAATACGGCCTTTTTAAAAGGGTACTCATTTGCTCATACAAACTTTCCCCAGAAATAAGAAAAATAATATGATTAAATCATATAGGTTTAGACTAAAAAGTATATCCTATACAAATATACATATATTATTTTAGTTTTCCAAAATTCTCACTTAAAAAATTTGTTAATTACTCAATAAACCCAAAGCCAAAGCATATTGGAATGCAGTAATCGTTTTCAATAATCTCACTTAGTTCATCCAAAGAAGATACAAGCTGTAATTGATATTTCTTAACCCTATAGCTCTCCCATTCCTTTGCACAAACAACTATTTCTCCATTCTCACCCCATTTAAAGCATAGGCAATTAAAATAATATTTTTTTGAATAATCCTTCTCTGATAACATTATTTTCAATACATCACTTATGAAATTTCCACTCTCCATATATTTTCTTTCCTGTTTTTATACCGTAATATATCATATAAATACTAACACCCGTCTTCTCTTCTGCTTCCTTTACACTTTCAAACTCATATTTTTCACCAGATGTGTTTACAGCATATATTTTATTATTATTTTTTGTCTTATATCCAAGACTTTCTCTTAATCTATCTTTTAACTTACCTATGTATCTATTGATTGATGCCTTTTTTGTTTTTCCTAGTTGCTTAAGAAGCATATCTCTTTCTTCGTAATCATTCCACAAATCCAACCACAATATCCTTCTATCAATTTCAGGTAGCTTATTAAATTCATTTATAAATCTTTCAAGTAATTCTTCATATTCTTCGTCAATCATAGTTTTCCAACCCATATTTTTTGCCTATTATTTGAAGTAACTCCTGCTGTATTTTCATAAAATTTCCAATATGCAGCGTAACACCAAGTTTTGCTTCAAGGAAAGGCCTTGCATATATGTTGTAAACTTTCTTGTTCTCGTACATCTGTTTAAGAATGTCTTCTTCACTACCCTCTTTCACCTTGATTGACTTTGCTATGCAGTAATTGCATACCTTTTGAATCTTATCCAAATCATCCTTCGTTAAAGGCTTTACAAGATATGTTTTAACAGACTTGAAAATGGTTCTCATAGCCAAAAGAATCTCTTCCTTTCTAGGCTTTGCTGATTCATCACACTCAATTTCAACTATATTCTTTCCAATTTCTGTCATTTTCGTCATAATGTCAGCTCTGGCGGTGTAAATTATCTCCTTTCCAGCATAGAAATAAAGAAGCTTCTGCAACTCCCTAAGTTCTGCATCCAAAACAACATTTGAACGGTGATTTTTTAACTTTATTGGTTGTACTGAAATTTCCTTTCCTGTCATATTACTAAATTTATATTTATTTTGTTAATTTAAGGTATCAAATTTTGATTTATACAAGTTTTATGATAGATTTATCATTTAAATCCTTTAAGGTCAAAAATTAACCTCTTTTTCAGTCTCTGTCCTTGCGGACTTTGAAATGTTTCCAGAAAATGGGTCATCTTCTTCAGACATTAGTTCATCAAAAGCCTTGCAGAACTCATAATATTCTTGATTTTTCTTATTTTCCTTGTCTGTAAGCTCAGGATAATCCATATCCTTCATTTCTCTTTCTTTAATTGTCTTTCCCCTGTAGTATCCTACAAAGAAAACAGTAGCCATAATAGCTAATAGTGCTAAAAATTGTAGTATCATAATTCCTTTTTTACTATAAATATCACATTAAAACAAAAAAATGTAAATAATGTCAAAAAATATTTATATCTTTTAAACCATATTCTCTTCTTTTTCGATTAAACTGTTCAACAGCTTTATCCAAAATCTTAGTTACGGTTAAATAGTTAAATAATGCTTTTTGATACTTATTGTAAAGCCTATTATACTCTACATCATTTTCATATTCTTTATTCTCTTTCATATTTTTATGTTTTTTTGTTGTTATTACTAGTAGTACAAAAGACTGGTCTTTATATCCCTCATATTCTCTTAAAAGCAACTTATAAAATCTCTGTTGTTTCTGGTAATATTGGTAATATAAAGTTTAACCATAATTGTTAAACCACTTTGAAGAATAAAATTTTACCCATAAGATTTTCATAGTCCAGTCTTCAAACTATGTTTCCTTATGTACTTTAGCATTTAATGCCCCCTCATTTCGTACTGCGTCCGCTATTGTTAGTATGAGGTCAGATGTCGTTAGTTTGAACGGAGCATCCACTATAATGTCCACAACAGCGTTTTCTTACTTGCTCTTGATATTATCTCTTTCAGTATTCCGCAAGGATTTGTTTGAGATTAAAGTGTCAAACTTGGTGGAAACACACTCATTCTTCAAAGACCTATTTAAAAATATGCAAAGTTTTAACTATTAAAGTTTTCTTTATATTCAAATTATCAAAATAAAAAAATTATTCCAGTTTAGACTATTGCGAAGACTATCTAAACTGGAATTATATATATTGCAACAAAGTTGCTATTATATTTCTATCTATGTATTATCTTGTCTTCGCTAAAGATAAATATAATTTTTATACTATTCGGTTTCAAATCTAATGCAAATATACACGAAAGTTTTTTAAAAAACAAGTTTATTTAAAATTTTTATTTTGTTACATATATAAATAGTATGAAATTTTGAAAAAAAATATTTTTTTTGTAATTTTGTTAAAAATATTTATATGACTGTTCAAGATAAAATAAATAGTGCCAAAAAAACAAAGAAAATATCAAGCAGTTTTAAACATATGATAATCAAAGACCGTCAGGTAGATATTATAGGAAAAACAGCAGTTATTACTTCCAATAGGGATATAGATGAAAACTTTGATAAGGATTTGCATTATGATGAAATGAAAAAGAAAATATCTTCTTATATTAAGAATCAAGATGTGTTTGACAATAAGTTCATCCTGATTCAAAACATTTTCAAGAAAAGAGCTAATCTTAAGTCAAATTCAAATAACGAAGCAGAAAATATTGAACTATATCTCCAATTTCACATAAAACAGGATAAAAAAGAGATAGATAAGCACATTTCCAAGTTCCTAGAACTTGACATTATATGATTTATTACTTACAAAAAGAGAGTGATTATTCGTCACTCTCTTTATTTTCACTTTCTGAATCAATTTTGTACTTTTTGAACTTATATTTGTAATCAATACCAAACAAGCTCCCAGAAAATGTCAAAACCTCACCAAGCGCAGTTAAAACTGAACTTGAAATAGACCCAATTGGGGGTGCATAGAAGCCCAAAAATAATAGAACCGCACCGCAAAGAACCATTAAAACAGCCATCGCAAGCTGTATCCCCATTTTATTTATTTTCATTTTAAAATATATTTAATCA
>JAZLDP010000136.1:0-9943 GCA_045614835.1 Clostridia bacterium
GTTGTAATTCTCTATTAAAGTTTCCAGTTTTTTGAACTCATTTACTAATTCTTTAGAATATGCTCTACTCTGATTAGCCACTTCAGCTAATACTACAAGTATTTGATTTAGTATTTCTTCCATTGTTTTCTATCCTCCTAATAATTCTGGGTTATCGTATATATTGCCTATTATTGAAAAATCATATGAAACCTCATCTATAAAATGTTCTATTGAATACTCATCGTTTTGAGTTACATCTTTTATATAATAAGCTCCTGCTTCTTCATTGAAATATACTACACATATAGTCCTCAAATGTCGGCTTGTCATTTCATCTTCTATAATATTATCAACCGCTAATATATCTCCCTCATAGATTTCTTTTCCGTTTCTATCTTTTAAGCCTGTGTATTGCATTAACTTTATATCACCAAAACTAACACTATAATTACCAAAGTTAGTTCCACTCTCACTATAACCAATAATAACTTTTCTAGTTCCTAAATGAAGTGATTTTACTTCGGTCATTATGTTTTTGTTTTTTATATAAGCTCTAAACTTAATCTCTCTCATTGTTCTGTACCTTCTTTTAATAATTCTCCTAATTTGCCTGTATACCACCAACCTCCATCATCAGCGGAGTTTTCCTCTATGTATCTAATAAGCTCTTCTATCTTAGACTTTGGTATGCTATTGGCTTTCAAATCTATAATCTCTTGTACTCTTTCATTGTACTTTTCAAGTAATTTATCTTTTTCTGTTGTCAGTTCCTCTAATTCAGATTCTAAACTTACAACAGCTATCTTCTGTGCTTTAATATCTTCTTTGTTTAATACATATCGTTCTGTTTGCTGTAATGCTACATTCAAAGATAATAAAGCCTCTTTTCTCATCTTTTTGTTTGTTCTAAATAATTCAAACAGCTCTTCTTCTTTTCCAAAAATCGGATACTTTGATTCAAGTATTTTATAAGCTTCTATTTCCTTTTTATATTTTGCCATTAAATCTTCTATCGCTTTCATCTCAATTTCTTGTAGCAAAGTATGTGTGCCTAGTTCTTCAAATTGTTGTCTGCTCAATTTAATTGCATTCTCTAATATTTCTATTTCATTATCCATATTTACTCACACTTCTTTCTATACACATTTATTACTTCTTCTATCGTATGAGAACCGCAACTTTCCCATAATATTGACTCTGCCATTTCCTCTATTACTCTTTCATCTTGTTCTAGTCTATTGAGTATAGGTTTTACAAGCTTTTCAATTGTTGCATACATTAGCTTCCCATTATTTGAATTAAAGTCAAACTCTCTAGTATCTTTTCTAGTTTCATATCCAAACTCTGGTGCTAGTTCTTCATAAGTATTATGAAATTGTAATACTAATTCTTTTATATCTTCTTCCATTTACTTCACCTCATAACAATTTGCTTCGTATTGTTCTTTTGTTAGTATTGTTTTTATTTCATTTGCACTTATACTAAGCATTCCCTCTTCATTGCCTATAATTAGATTAGCTGTTTCTAGAGTTACCATCTTGTCTAGTTTAAGATTGTAATAATCTTTTTCTATTTCAACTATTCTATCACCATTTACATAGTCGCCTACTTCTATTAGGTCTATTATGTTAAAACTGTGTTTTGTTATTTCATTTTCATCTACACAAGTTGTTCCCTTATGATTTTTGAAATATACTATTTCTTCAGCTCCATCATCTATTCCATAAAATTTGAATTTACCTATACTTCCTCGCTTAGTTCTTACATATTCTCCTACTTTTATTTCTTCCATTTATTCCTCCTGGAACAACCTGTACACTTCCAGCAATGCCTTGTATCTTTCCTCAAGCTTGTCTAGTTCGTGCCTCTTTTTAGCCTTATCCGTTGGAATCACCATTCTGTTATAACAGGCTGTTTCTCTCCTTATTTGTTTTTGTGTTTCTTGTATCTTTTGTTTAATCTTATTTTCCATTTAATCCTTCTTTCTTTTCAAAATTTAAGCAATTCATTAGATTCTTAAATATCTTCTCATTTATTTTTGTATCCATTTTCTTGCATCGTGCACTTACCGGTCTTTTCTTGCTATCATACTCACATTCACCGTGCAGGCAGTTTTCGCATCTTTGCCTTATTCCAAAATCTATCAATCCCTTTACCTCCATTTCTGTTAGTTTCATTCCACTATAATATTCATTGTAGAGTTGCATCCAGTCCTCCAGGTCCATTGTTACCTTCCAAGTATCTCTGTTTCTGCGATGGAACACTGCCGGGAATCCTGTTTTAGCATCTCTTCTGGCCTGTGCCATTGCTTTGTTTATGTTCAGATTCTCTACTCGTTTACATTCTATGTGAATATACTCTAATCCAACTACATCAGATGCATCGCCTGTATTGCCACAATACTGTTGTGTTCTCCTGCATTCGTATCCGTAGTCGCTAAGTGTATGAGCTAATTCGCGTTCTCCTGCACTCCCTTTTCTTTTGCTGTTCATATATCCTCCTTATAAATAGCGGGGAGTAGTCTAGTATATAAGTCTACTCCCCAGTTGCATTTATTTTTTGAACACTAAATCTTTTCTGTTCCATTTAGGCCCATATATTTTCTTTAAGTATCTTTCGGCTTTCTTTTCATATTCCTGTGTATTCAGACCATTGTCCTCTTCGTGATGGCATTTCTCACAAGCTGTAAAGATGTTCTGTTCTATTCCTAGTCCGCCTTGTCCTCTCTTTACCAGGTGAGCATTTGCACATCCTTTAGGAACTGCTTTGTTACAAAATATGCATCTGTATCCATCGCGTTCCCAGACAATTGATTTTACCTTCTGTGATATATCACATTCTTTTGTCCTGCTTCTCTTTGGTACTGCTTTCTTGTCCTTTGGTTTAGGAAACATCAAACTGCTTGTATCCATTTTCTATCCTCCTACTGATACCTTGTCATTGCGTAGTCTTGCCTTATCTCTTCTTCTTTAACTCTAATCTTTGTTTTGATGCAATTTATCTCTTCTACTGTTGCGTTGTATAGGCTTTCAGCAACATCTCTTTTGAATCTTAAGTCCGCCACTGCATCACTTCCGTATATTACCTTATCTATCAATGTTACCGGATATTCTAATTCTACTTTCATCCTTAGGCCTTCTTGTGCTAAGGCAACTTTGTAGTTCTTTTCTGCTTCTGCTTTCTTGATTCCACGAATCTTGAACTGTTCTAGTTTCTCATCAAGTTGCCTTAACAATTTGGCTATTTCTAATCTTTCTTCCAACTTGCACCTCTAGAATGGTAGCTCTTCTGTTTCTTCTACTGTGATAAAATCATTTGAATCTCCTGTAGCTTCTTCTACTGCTGTTGTTTCTGCATTATCTTCTACATATGATTTCAAACCAGATTCTTCATAGTTCTTTGCATTCTTTATTTTATCTTGCATCCATCCAGGTATTTTGCTCCAGTATTCCCACGATGCTGGTTCAGTAAAATCAAATATCATTGTTTCTGCTAGAGGTTCTGCTTTTTGTCCTTTAGCTAATGGCATTATAGAACTTATGTTGTTAAACTTCTTACCATTCTTTTCTTCTTTGATGATATTTAATTGACAGCTCTTGTTTACTATATTTACTAAATCAAATCCTTCTAATTCTTCAGCTGTGAACTTTTTACCTCTCCAGGATTCAAGGTCTTTTGTTAGGTTAGCTTTTTCACCTAAACTTAATGTATATTCTTTTGAAATTGTTCTTGCTTTCTCCTCATCACCTATCATTACTGTTTCGCCGATTAACGCCCAGATAATCATTATCTTTTGTGCCTCTTTAGCATACATCTCGTTGTATTGTATTCCTAAATCAACTATTGCTGTACAAGTTCCCATATAAACTCCTGCTTCTAAAGCTTCTATTTTAACTCCTTCTTCTTTCTTTGCTATTATACTCATAATTAAATCCTCCCTTATATTACTCTTAGGCTTGTCTTGCCTGTTATTATTCTTGTTCCTGGTATTATTTCTCCAGTTTCTTTGAAATTATCTGTTATCATTTTCTTATCTACTGAAATTGTAGTTTTTACTTTCTTGTACTCATCAGGTACTTGTTCTTCATCTAATATCTCTACACTAATAGGATTCTTTTGAACTCTTATGATTCCAATTGGTGTTTCTATTTTCTCTAATCCTAATGCTTGCATGTTCTCTTTTACATACTCTTTAAATCTGCTAACCTTATCTGCATTTGCTTTCTTCTTCTTTTGCAATCTATCTATTTCTGCATCATACGCCTCTTCAGCTACTTCTGTGTTTCTTAGGAATCCGATTATAGCTGTTGATTTTTGAGTTAGCTCCTGCACCAGTATAACTCCTAATTCTTCTTTTTCAGCATCTGTTAGTTCTTCGCTTTGTAATAATTCTATCAGCCTTGTTTTTATATCGTATAAAGTATTCATCCTTACTCCTCCTTCTTGAATACAAAATATGTTATAGATTCGCCATCCAGTTTCTCATTTAGATATTCTACTTCTTCTGGAGTGAAGTTGGCTTTCATAACTTCGCAGAATCTATTTTCAATTTCTTCTCTGCATTTTTTGCAGAACTCTTCATCTATTCTTTTTCTAGCTCCGCATTCACATTCTCTTTGCGGATAATAAATCTCACACATATCTATCTCCTACTTTTTAATTGATTGTATTTAGATATAATTGCATCTACATCTATTTCACACATTTTTTCATCGTTGCCTTTATATACATAATTACTATTTATAATATCTATATTATTATTGTTTGTTATCAAATTGTTTCTCATTTTGTTTATCAAATTCGCTTTGTCTGTTTCTTCTACACTTACTGTAGCAATGGTTTCAGGCTCTGGTTTGTTTATCATTTTGTTTATCATTTTGTTTATCACTTGTTTATCATTTTGTTTATCACTTCCTTGATAGACATCCCAGCTAAGTATTGAAATCAAGCGGTTTTTGTTACCGTGTGATTTGCTCAATTTGTTTATCAGCCTCAAATGACTTTAATGTGCGTTGTACTTTGTCTTTATTTATCTTTAATTTTTCAGATATTGATAATATCCCTGTTATTAGTTGACCGCTTTTTAATGTTATCTTTTGACCTTTGAATATAGCTGTTGTTTCTTTATGTGTCGCGTTTAATAATAAATAAATCCATATTGCAAGAGTTTCGCTATCGCGACATACTATCGGGTTATCTAATATCTTTCTATGTAACTGAATCCAGCCTTCCATACTTGCACCTCTTACACTCTTTGTGTTATACTTATTAAGTAAATATTTTCATAAGTATTTATTATTTATTGTCTAGTATCGCTCTTCAAATCTGATGCTAGACAATTTAATTTGAATATCGCAAGTTGTTCATTGTTATAAACGGTTGCTAAGTCTTCCGGTCTAAACCTTGTTTTCTCTATCAATTTTCTATTGCTTGTTAAGGTATTTATTGCACTTTCTATTTCCTTCACAATGCTTAATTGCATCTCATCTATTTGAGTATCAACTTTAGTTTTCTTATTTCTGCGTATTGGTAATTTACACATATTGCTCCTCCTTTACTAACACCTCTTTAGTTAGTATATATACTGTTGTATTTCTATTTGATTTTGCATCATATCTAGTTCCATTTGTTTGAACTCTTCCGGTCTTCTCCATCTCTGTCAATCTTGGTGCTGTACTATTCCTGTCTGCGAATCCTAATTTGTCTGCAAGTTCTCTTGCTGTTAATCCTTCTGGATGCTCTTCTAATTTCTCTAAAATTAGTTTGCATCTTGCTTGCCTATCTAACTTTTGTAGGCTTTCTACTTGTGTAGTTTTCATATAACCTTACCTCTCATTCTTTAGTATTCTACTCTTATTAGTAGTTGTTGTCCTATCTGTAATGCTCCTGCATCCGCTATGTTGTTATCTTTGCGGATTGTGTATACAATCTTTCTTACATCTACATCACTTTGTGTATCACTTTGTGTGTCAATCGCTATGCTCCAGATTGTTTCTCCTGGCATTATTGTATACACTGTATATCCTTTATCGTAGCATTCATCGTGTGTCGCTCTGATTCCGCATATAAAGCCTAGTATTATTAGTGCAACTCCTATTAGCAATGTTGCTAATTCTCTTTTGTTCATTCCTTGTTCACCCCCTTTACATAAACGGTTCTGATATTGAAATATTCCAACTACGATTTAATGTTTCTATAACATCATCAATATCTCCATATTTTGCTTTCTTTATGCGATAAAGTTGTTCACCTAAATTCATTGAACCATCAATTATAAAATCAGACTTAAACTTAATCAATTCGTGAGTTTCTATTTCTAGTAATAACAATCTCAAATCGTTTTCTTCTACAACGCTTGTTCCGCGAATGCCTAAGCAGTTTTGAATTATATTTACTATTTCTTCACTTGTATTTTCTCTTTTTGATATTTCATATTTCATTTTAGTTCCTCCTAACATATTACTTCTCCCAGTAACCATATATAAGTTTATTTCCGCTATCCCAAGTATCAAAATATTTTCCATCCTCAACCGCTACTAGATGCGTTCTGAAACCAACTTTGATGTATAATACATATGTTCCGTTTTTGTTTTCTTTTGCAAAATCGCTAACCTTTTTGCGTTGTGTATAGATTGTTTCATATTTGATATTCTTGTTCTCTAATAATCTTTTTATATTAGTTAAACTGTTCACCATTTCTTGAGTTTGTCTTGCATATACTACTAACTCATCAAATGCTTCTAGCCAGCTAATGTTGAAAAACTTTGTCAATGCTCTTATTGCACAATCTCCTTGCCTATCTTTAATGTCCTTTTTGTTTGGTTGATAATATACATATCTATTCATACTTTAATCTCTCCTTCTTGGCACTTTACAATATTCCTTCAGTGCTTCTCTTTCTACCTTCTTCTCTTTTCCAAAATCTATACTTGGAAATTCTTTTCTATTAAACATCTTTTGTGTTGTTGCTAAGCTCATATCCATCATCTTTGCGACTTCTTTTATCGAGTAGAACTTCGGCTCAGCAAGCTTTTCAATCAACGCATGCAATTCCATTCCATCACCTCGTTCCTGTCTTTAGTCTTGATACATACTCTTTTTGTATGTAATCCGCATCTCTGCGTTTGTTTCTGCAACTAGATTCTGTTTTCACACCTCTTACCTTGCACAATATATTGTGCTAATTATTCAAAAAAAATTGTTGCGACCTTTTTACCTAAGGCTTTTGCTATTCTTTGCATAATGCCATAAGTAACATTTGCTTCGGAATCATTCTCTATGTATGAAATTGTATTTCTTGATACCTCAGCTACTTCTGCTAATTTCTCTTGAGTATATCCTTTTTGTTTTCTGTAATACTCAACTCGGTTTTGCATTAGTTATCACCTCCATTTGTTTGCACAATATATTGTGCTGATGTCAATATAATACACCCTTCAAAAATGAGTGTCAAGTATTTTGTGCAAAAAAATATTTTTTTTTTAATTTTTATTGCTTTTTTGCACAATTTATTGTACAATACAATCAGTGAATATCTAGAAAGGAGCTGAAAAAATGTATATAGGTGAAATCATAAAAAAATATCGAACCGAGCACGAGTTATCTCAAAGGGCTTTTGCTAACCGCACTTCTTTAAGTCCATCTTATATAAATACTTTAGAAAAAATAATTAATCCTAAAACAAATAAACCATACTCTATCACTACCGAAGTCGCTAATGAGTTTGCTAATGCAATGTATATGAATATTGATGACTTACTAAAACTGTTGCATGAAGACCAAGAATTTATACTTAACAACTCCACAACCAAAACTCATCTGCCTGTATTAGGTCGCATCCCAGCAGGGATACCTTTAGAAATGATAGAAGACATTATAGATTATGAAGATATTTCTGAAGAAATGATTAAAGGCGGTAAAGAATATTTTGCTCTTAAAATAACCGGCGACAGTATGTATCCCGAATATCTAAACGGAGATATTATTATCGTATTAAGGCAAAATGACTGTGAAAGTGGTCAAGATGCAATTGTTTCGGTCAACGGAGATGATGCAACTTTCAAGCGAGTATATAAATTGAATGGCGGTATCACTCTCCAGCCATTAAACAATCAATATATGCCAGTATTTTATACGAATGAAGATATTATAAATAAACCAGTAAAGATATTAGGCGTAGTTAAACAAATACGCAGAGATAAATAATTATTTTAGATATTAAAAAAGTTAGCTATATGTGCATAGTTTTGGCGAACTCACATATAACCAACATTGCTAAAGACACTTGTAAAAAGTATCCACACATATTATAGTCTATGTGTCCTCTTTTTGCAAGTGCAGAAGGAGGATTTTATTATGAGTAAAAGAGGAAATGGCGAAGGCAGTATTTACTATAGCGATAAACTTAATCGTTGGATTGGTCAGTTCTGTGCTGGTTATAAACCAGATGGTAGTCTAAACAGAAAGAGTGTATACGGTAAAACTAGAGCTGAAGTCAAAGATAAAATAAATAAAGCGTTAGTTAATGTTAATGAGGACAAGTTTGTAGACAAACAAGATACAACACTTTTAGAAATAGTAATACAACAGAACGAATACAAACTGAGTGCTAATTTAATTTCAGAAGCGACCTATCATAGAAACAAATATGATATAGATAAGATTAGGATAAGTCCGTTGGCAAATATGCCTATTCAAAAGATAACTCCTTTTAGAATAAATTCTTATCTGTGTACATTAACACACTTTTCTAATTCTACAATCAACAAAACATTTCTTGCAATCAGCCAAGCTTTTGATTATGCTAAACTAAACAAAATAATTGTAGATAATCCATTTACAACTAAAGGCCTTATTATAAAACCTAGAAGTGCAAAGAATGATAAAGAGGTAATTGCGTTTACTATTGAAGAGCAAAAACTTATTATAGATTCACTTAAAGATGAAAATTACAAAAACATTATATTACTTTCGTTGTTCAGTGGTATGCGTATCGGAGAAGTGCTTGCATTAAGGCAAAGTGATATTGATGAAAAATTTATTCACATCAAAGATACTCTAACAAAAGACAAGAATGGCAAAACAATATTAGGTTCAACTACAAAGACCTATAACAGCATCCGTGATATTCCTATAACCACTCACATCAAATCTATACTCTCAGAATGCTCTACAAAGTCAGATTTCTTGTTTTTGCACGATAACGGTATGTTTATTACCCCCAGCACTATAAACACCGTTTTTAAGCGAATATGCAAAGGAGTAGGTATAGAAAATGTAAATACACATATGTTGAGGCATACTTACGCTACTAGATGTATTGAAGCAGGAATGTCAGCACCGGTATTGCAAAAACTTTTAGGACATAAAGATATAGAAACAACCATCAATACTTATACAACTATTTTTAATCAATATAAAAAAGATGAATTGGAAAAGTTGAACGAGTATTTAATGCAAAATAATATCGGGTTGCATTAAAATTGCATTAAAAAAATCCTGAAAGCCTTATTTATCAAGGTTTTCAGGACTAAAAAAATGGAGCGGGTGATAAAAATCGTATATTTTACAATATATTTTCAGTTATTGTTGAAACTATGCACAGCACTATTTGCAAGGCTTACAAGAATTTTATATATTTTCAGCATATGTTCAATATATGTTAAAAACTATTCGCGTTGCATTAAAAATTGCATTAAAAAAACGGGAGTTTTTATCTCCCGTTTTATATAACATATTATCATATTTTTTCACTTATTCCACTCTAAATGTTATAATTGATGACAATAGATGATAATATATGATAATAGAGTAATTATTATCATTCATATATTATTATTCTTTTTCATATTCTAGTATTTCATCTTTCCGACAAAACTAGACAAACTTCTACATAAAAAAACGGGGGATTTCTCCCCCTGTACTGTTACCAGTAAACTCTTCCGTTCTTAATAGTTACTCC
>JAZLDP010000137.1:0-6426 GCA_045614835.1 Clostridia bacterium
TTCGGGTATATTATTATTGACTAGGATTTCTTCTTCTAAAGATATTTTTGATAGAGTTTCGACTTGTTTGTTTTGACTATTTTTTATAGGGTGATAGGCGTAATCATTTTTGAATAATTTTTGTTGGCTAGTGAGCTTTGAAAGTTTTCTTATATTGTAACTATCTTGATTGGAGTTTGTATCGTCTTCTAAATTCAATGATAACTGTTCTGGTAGTGTTGTGTTGTTTTGTGGGTGTGTATTGGCGCTAAGTTGTTCTATATTTTTTTTGTTCTCTAGTTCTTCTGTAATTCTCTGATTGGATATAGGAGCATTTGTGTTTTTGTTTGTTTTGCTTATATTAGAATTTATGTTATTAATTGGATTTTGATTTATGGTTTCTTTTATTTTAGAATTAGAGATATTATTGATGCTTTGTCTTAGTGAGTTAATGATATTGGCTTTGTAATTTTTGTCTTTGTTGTTTCCCCATAGTATTGGAGAAAATTCTCCACTCTCAAGTTTGATAAGAACGCAACCTTGCAAGTCATCTAAGTTGTTGATTTCTGATGAGATGAAACTATAAGTATTATTTTCTAAGCTAATATTTTGTTTGATTATTTTGTTGTTAACTTTCATTCCTAATATGTAATTGCCAAATAGATTTTCGTTATAGGTTTTAATATTGCAAAAAGTGTTATTGTTTTTTCTCTCAAGTTTTAGTATTCCCATACTATTACTGTTGTTGTTCGACATAAACATAATTTTTTTGACAGTGTTCATTTTTACCACCTACTGATGTTATTTATAAGTTAATTTATAATTAATATTAGTATATATGATATGGTTTTTAATTTTGTTATTCATAGTTATCTTATAATATCAAAAGGTGTCAGATTTTGTTTAGTTTTGTATCATAAATTCTTACTTATTTTATGTCTTTGTTTAACTTTAAAATTTGTTAAATAATCTATTGTTTTTGCCGTTGTGATAAATTCTGAAAAAAAGTTAAAAAATTTTTTAAAAGGGTATTGACAAATAAAAAATTTTTGATAAACTATCATAATATATTTTGGGGTATATGGAAATTATGGGGGGTGGAATTATGAAAAAGGATGAGAAAAAATTAATTGTTTCAGTTGTAGGAAACTTACTAACACAATATCTTGGAATCTTAGAAGAGCATAGAGAAATTTCTGAGGAGAAGTTTACTGCTAAGTCTGGTTATGGTTATGCTTGTAATGTTGATAAATGTTCTAAAGGTATCACTTATGCTGAGAGAATTATGGACAATCTTCCAGCAGTTCTATTTAGAAATAAAGAGTGGACTAGAAAGGAACTTAATTCTGTGTTCCACGATAAAGAATATGATGCAGAAACAGTTACTAGAGGTTGGGCAGAAACTTCTGATGATGATATGATTTCTAAGAATATGATTATTGTTCTTGAGAGCATTGGTGGTATGAGAGCTCCTGAGGTATTTACTTCTCTAATTGGATATTCTGCTATGAGAGCACAAAAAGAACTTGTTGATGGCGAGAAGTGGGAAAAAGGTGTAGAGAGTGGAAACTTCGGTAAAATCGGAGTGAACTATGGAAAGACAAGAGACTTTGATGTTTTGTTTGGTTCAGACAAAACAGATTTGGTTCTTTCTTTTGCAACACCATATATGTTAATTCGTAGAGATATGGTAAAAAGACTTAAGCATACAAGTAGCCAAAGAACCCCTGCTCAAAAAGTTGTTGATGAGGCGCTTAGAGATTTTACTTTTGGTGTATATCCAAGAAACTATGGTTCTGTTGTTAGAGCGTGTGAACCTTGTGCTCCATATCAAAGAAAGTTTGTAGAATTTAGAAATGATTGTTTCAAAAGAGAACGAGTTATTAGAATGGAAAAAGATTTGATGGACGAGTGCGAAGAATTAGATATGATTGTTTAATTTGGAATTAAAATAACCAGTGGAATAATACTGGTTATTTTTTTTGTGTAAAAATTTATTTTCTATTGTTTTTTTTGGGGTTGTGTAGGGTAGGTATTGTTATGTTATTAAAACAAAAAGATATGGTTCATTGACAAAAACCATATCTTTTTTATTTTCTTATTTAATATATGTATTAATAACATTAGATAGTCTTACTAAAGTCTCTGTGTCTAGAGTTTCTCCTCTAGTGCCTGTTTTAATTCCTGCTTTGGCAACTATTTCATTGGTTGTATCGCTTGAGAACTTAAAGTAAGATTTTATATTATTCTCAATAGTTTTTCTACGCATAGCGAACACACATTTAATAGTATCATCAAGAACTTTTGTGTTATCTATGTTGTATTTATTTTCTTCAAAGTCAATCTTGACAATTGCACTATCAACATTAGGCACAGGGGTAAACATATTGCGACTAACTTTTTTAATAATTTTTGCAGTGGCTCTATAATCTATTGCTGGGGTAATTGCTCCATAGTCCTTTGTGTTAGGTTTAGCAACCAATCTCTCTGCTACTTCTAATTGAACCATTATTGACATTGATTTTAGTTTGGTTGCATTTTCTAAAAACTTGAAAATAATTGGTGTTGTTATGTAGTAGGGTAGGTTTGCAACCATATGATATTCTTCGCCAAGTTTATCTTCAATATCTTTGATATCGGCTTTCATAATATCTTGGAAGATAACTTCTACGTTGTTGTAGTTAGCTAGGTTTTCTGCAAGTATAGGTTTTAGATTGTTGTCTATTTCGTAGGCTACAACTTTTTTTGCAGAGTTCGCAATAATGGAAGTTAATGTTCCTGCTCCTGGACCAATTTCTAAAATAGTTTTATTCGCAACATCTATTTTGTCTACAATTGATTGCAAAAAATTTGTGTCAAAAATAAAGTTTTGACCATAGGCTTTATTGAATTTAAAATTATGTTCTTTTAATGTTTCAATATTACTCATTGTTTACCTTTTTAAATAATTCTAGAGCGTTTTGTTTACATTGTTCAACAACTCTATCATAAGATATTCCTTTGATTTCAGCAATTTTTTGTGCAACGAAAGTGGTGTACTTAGGTTCGTTAATTTGTCCTCTATAAGGGTGAGGTGTTAGATACGGACAGTCGGTTTCGATTAGAATGTCTTTCAAGTCGGCTTCTATACATACTTTAGGTGCAGTAACACTATTTTTAAATGTAAGTGTCCCGCCAAAAGCAATTTTAAGTCCTAGTTTTTTAACCTCTTTATAAACTTCAACGCTTTCGCTAAAACAATGAACTACGCCACCAAACTCAAGTAAGTGTTTGTTGGCTTTTAGGATTTCTAGGCAGTCTCCGATACTATCTCTATTATGTATACAAATAGGTAGTTTTAGTTCGTGTGCAAGTTGTAGCTGTTCTAGGAAAACTTGTTGTTGTCTTGCCTTGTTAATATTAGGGTAGTGATAGTCTAATCCTATTTCACCAATAGCAATAACTTTTGGATTAGAAGAGTGCTTTCTAATAAGTTCAGCAGTTTCTTCATTCCAGTCTTCAGTATCACTAGGGTGAATGCCAATAATAGCATAAATATTATCGTATTTCTCAGCAATAGCGATACTATCAAGTATACTTTGTTTGTTATATGCTACAGTGAAAACTTTTTCGACATTATTGCTAAATAGAGAAGAAATCAATTCTTCTCTATTTTCGTCATATTTGCAATCGTTTAGGTGTGCGTGAGTGTCGATTAGCATTCTAGCAAACCTCACAACCACTAGGCATTGGTTTGTCAACGGTTACTAAAGATAAAGTATCTTCTTTTTCATCAACAGCACATAGTAACATACCTTGGCTCTCAATTCCTCTTAGTTTTCTTGGAGGTAGGTTAGATACAACTACTACAGTTTTACCAATGATTTCTTCAGGTTTATAGTAATTAGCAATACCGCTAACAATTGTTCTGGTTTCATCACCAATTTGAACAGTGTTCTTAAGTAATTTATCTGCACCTTCTACCTTTTCGCTATTAACGATTTTGCCAGTAAGAAGTTTTGTTTTGCAGAATTCATCAAAAGTAACGAATGCTACAGTGTTTGCTTTGTCTTCATTGTCTTTTACTTCAGGTTTTTTCTCTTCTTTTTTCTCTGGTACTACTGCATTAGGTTTGTCTAAGAACTCAATTTCAGCCTTTACATCAAGTCTTGGGAATAGGTTCTCGCCTTTATTTACATTTAGACCAAAATTGCTGAATGAGAATTCTCTAATGCTATCAAAAGTTTGAAGATTGGCAGTGTAACCGAATTTCTCGAATATCTTTGCTGGTGTTTCAACAAGGTATGCTTGAAGAAGTACTGTACAAATTCTAACGCTCTCGCTTAGTGTATATAACACTGTATCAAGTTTGTTCTTAGCATTAGGGTCTTTGTTTAGTTTCCAAGGCTCAGTCAAGTCAATATATTTGTTTGCAAGACGAATTACTGCAAAGATTGCATTAACAGTCTCGTTAACTCTTTGTTCGCTCATTAATTTTACACATTTGTCTAGTAATTCATTACAAGCATTGATTAGAGTTAATTCTTCCTCTTCTTTTACCTTTGGCTCAGGAATAACTCCGCCATTATATTGAGTAATCATAGCAAGAGTTCTACTAACTAAGTTGCCTAAGTCGTTACATAAATCAGAGTTGATAGTATTAACGAATTGCTCAGCAGTGTAAGGAATATCGTTGAAGATTGGACCTTCTTTAGCAAGATAATATCTAAGTGCATCAGAACCATATCTATCTGTTAAGATTAGTGGGTCAAAACCGTTACTCTTAGATTTGCTGATTCTATCTCCCTTAAGTGTGATAAATCCAGTAGAATGGATTTGTTTTGGAAGTGGTAAATCAAGCATCTTAAGTAAGATAGGCCAAATAATGCAGTGGAACCTAGAAATATCTCTACCAACTACATGAACATCACAAGGCCAGAACTTCTTGTAGTCCTCATCATTTTCGGTGTTATATCCAAGTACTGATAAGTAGTTAAGAAGTGCATCAATCCAAACATATGCTACATGCTTGTCATTGAAAGGTAGTTTTACACCCCAATCAAAAGTAGTTCTAGATACACATAGGTCTGTAATACCAGGTTTGATAAAGTTATTATAGATTTCGTTCTTTCTACTCTCTGGAACTAAGAATTCAGGGTTCTCTTTGAAGTAGTCTTCTAGGAACTTTTGGTATTTGCTTAGTCTTAAGAAATAACTTTCTTCTTTGGTTACTTCAACAGGTCTACCACAATCTGGACATTTGCCATCTACTAATTGGCTCTCAGTATAGAAAGTCTCACAAGGAACACAGTACAATCCCTCGTATTTGTCTAGGTAAATATCACCTTGAGCAAACAACTTGTTGTAAACATCTTCTACAAGTTTAACATGGTGTTTGTCTGTAGTTCTAATGAACTTGTCGTAACTAATATTTAGTTTTGACCAAATATGTTTGAACTCATCAACGGTTTTATCAACGAATTGTTGTGGAGTCATATTGTGTTCACTTGCAACTTTTGCAATTTTTAGTCCGTGCTCATCACTACCTGTTGCATAGAAAACATTGTAACCGTTTAGTCTATAAAATCTAGCGCAAATATCAGCAAGAACTGTACTAAAACAATGACCAACTGTTAGTCTACCACTAGCGTAATATATAGGGGTTGTAATATAATAATTTTTGTCGTTTTTCATAGAATTTCCCTCTTTTTAATCAATTATATTCTCAAAAAAATCACTAATACATATAATTTTACAATATTAATAATAATTTGTAAAGAGTTTAATTGTTTTTTAGTATTAGATAATTAGATTTTTGATTATTAAAAGTGTTAATAAAGCCATATATTTGCTGAGTGTTTTTAGTTTTGTATAATAGGGAGATTGTATATGAATATTGTTTGGTCTTTTGTGATGCTTATAGGACTTGGTATGTTATTATTTGGGAATATTGATATAGCTCTAAGTTCTATACTAGATGGCGGAAGCAAGGCTATTAGTTTATCTCTAAAATTATGGGGAATTTATGCCGTTTGGCTAGGAATTCTTAAAATAGTTGAGGACACTGGCCTTGACCAAAAATTAAGTAAATTGTTTAGTCCATTAATTCGCTTTCTGATAGGTAAAACGGACAAGTATACCGAGAGCCAAGTTGCCATCAATATAACAAGCAATCTGCTAGGAATGGGTAATGCTTCAACGCCTAGTGGAATTAATTCTATTTCTGGTCTAGATAAGGGTAGCAAATATGCTACAGCCTCAATGATAATGATTGCAGTGCTTAATTCTAGTAGTCTACAGTTGATTCCAACAACAATTATTGGTCTTAGAGTTTTTGCGGGGAGTAGTAGTGCAAGTGATATAATTGTACCAACATTACTAGCAACTACTGTTACAACTATTGCTGGAGTATTGCTTGTGAAATTGTGTAGCAAAATATTCAAGGATAAGGAGTGATGTATGAGTGCA
>JAZLDP010000138.1:0-5729 GCA_045614835.1 Clostridia bacterium
GGTGTCGAGGAAATTATCTTCTCTTGTGAAAAGTGGTGTAATAGGGTTCAAGGTGCATACAAACTAGGTTCTGGCAAAAGAGTTCTAATGACTATGGCACATTGTCCGTATACTACGCTTAAAGGCAGTGGTTATGAGAGAGTTTGTGGGGATAAGAATAGTGGCTGTAGTTATAGTGGTGAACTAAGATTGTTCAATGAGAATAATTCTTATACCATTAGAAGATACAGGATTGCTAATTGTTATTTTGAACTTTTAGATGAGTTTAGAGAAGACAAGTCTACTAGCGGTGTAGTTATTGATTTAAGGAATTAATATGTATAGAATTAATCAAGTAAGATTGCCTATTGGTTTTAAAGAAAGTGATTTGGGTAAGGTACTTGCTGAAAAACTAAAACTTAATACCGCACTTTTGCGAGATATTGAATTATTCAAATTATCTATTGATGCAAGAGACAAAAATGACCTGCATTATAAGGCTGGTATTCTTTTTGATGTTGAGGGGAAGTTCAATCTTGCCAAATATAAAAATGTTGATAGGTATGAGAAAGAAGACTTGTCTGTTGACAACTGGCAAGGCGGACAAAAGAAAGTATTCGTAATAGGCTCTGGTCCTAGCGGATTGTTTGCGGCTATTAGACTGGCTGAGAGTGGTGCTAAGGTTACTATTGTTGAGCGTGGTCAAGAGATGTCAAAAAGACAAAAGACAGTTCAAGAACTTATGGAAAAGGGTGTTCTTAATACTAAAACAAACATTCAGTTTGGCGAGGGTGGAGCAGGAACTTTTTCTGATGGAAAACTAAACACCGGTATTAAAAGTAAGTATATAAGGTTAGTGCTAGAAACCTTTCATAGGTTTGGTGCTGACAAAAATATTCTATATGATGCTAGAGCCCATATAGGAACTGATGTTCTTTCGAAAGTAATAGTTAATATGCGTGAGTATTTCAAGTCGCTTGGTGGACAAGTTCTATTCGAGACTAGGTTTGTGGAATTCTCTGAGAAAAACGGCGTTATAGATAAAATTACTTTAGAGAGTAGTGATAAATTATGGCAAGAAGATGCAGATATAGTTGTTCTTGCTATTGGTCATTCTAGTAGGGATACTATTAGAACTCTAAGAGATAGAAAGATTGAATTTAAGAAAAAGCCTTTCTCTCTAGGTTATAGAATAGAACATCTTCAAGAGGATATTAATATAGCGCAATATGGTGCTAGTAGGGAAGCAAAACTTCTTCCTCCAGCTGATTATCATTTAGTTGAGCATATTGGTAATAGAGTTGTTTATTCGTTCTGTATGTGTCCTGGTGGAGTTGTTGTTCCTGCTATGAGTGAAGAGGGAACAATTGTAACTAATGGTATGAGTTATAATGCTAGAGATGGCGTTAATAGCAACTCTGCATTACTTGTGTCAGTTGGTATTAATGACTTCCCTAGTGATGACCCGTTGTCTGGGGTAGAGATGCAGGAAGAGATAGAAAAAAAGGCTTATCAAAAGAGTGGTTCTTATAAGGCTACAGTTCAGTTGGTTGGGGACTTTTTAAAGGGTCAGTCATCAACTAAACTAGGTAGGGTAACTCCTTCATTTAAACCGGGTTTTGTTTTGGGCAGTGTTGAAGATATTTTGCCAGAATTTGTTGTAAGTGCATTAAAAGAGGGTATAGTTAAACTTGATAACAAGTTAAAGGGTTTTGCTTCTTATGATGCGGTACTTACTGGTGCAGAAACTAGAAGCAGTGCTCCTTATCAAATTATCAGAAATGCAGATATGGAAACTGGTATTAAGGGGATATATGCTATAGGTGAAGGTGCTGGTTTTGCAGGAGGAATTGTGTCTAGTGCAGTTGAGGGCTTAAAATGTGCAGATATATTAATTAAAAATAGTACTAATTGTTTTGAATAATTCCCTAAATATAGTACAATAATTGAGTAAAAGTTAAAGGATTTGTTTGCTATAGGCAACAAAATGGAGATATAAGATATATGTGTCAAGTTAATACATTTATGTTCAAAGAGGGAGAGTTAGATGGCGAAAAGATTATGGCTATAACTCGCATCTTTGGAGAAGCTGGTTTTACTAATTTCTATGAATATAACAATCCCCATCTTAGAAATATTAGAAGAGATTTAAGACTATTTCAATGTGGGAATTTCTGTGATTGCGGAAGCGTACTTACAAAGAAGGTTGTTGTTGATGAGTTTATGGAAAAGGCAGAGAGTGAGAAACTGTGTCAGATTATCACAAAATGCTTAGAAGAGGTTGAAACAGTATATCTATTCACTCATTGGTACAAGGGTAACTTTGCTAATGAAAAGGTTAATCTAGAAAGAGCAACAAGAAAAGTTCCTCTATCTGAGCTATCAGAAGAAACTTTCCGCAGTATGTTCTATAATGAAGTAATCGAAATCTCTAAATAAAATTAAAATTTAATTAGATACAAAAAAGTTTATGATGCAATATCATAAACTTTTTCTTTTTATTCAGATATAGGAAGTTTACCTTGCTCAACAAGTTTGTCATAAATGGTTGCCATAGGGTTAGCCATTTCACTTGATGAAGTTGTAGAATAATACACTTCTGTTTCTGCTGTAGAAGTAGAATAGTAAGAAGTTAATGTATTGATATAGGTACCAACATCAGTGCTCATTATTGTTTGGTTTTCACCATTATTTGTTAAACTATCTTTGGCTTTCTTTACCATTAGGTTAGCAACTTTTCTGGTTGTTACTGTTCCACAAATTGTTTTCTCTTGTAAACTTTCTAGCATTTGGTCAATAGCAACTAATTCTTCTCTAGAGAAGTCTATTAAATCTTGACTATCGAATTTAGATTTTACTGTTGTTATTTCGTTTTGAATATCTTTAAGTTCAGTAAATACTATAGCATAATCACTAACTTCTCCATTGTTAATCTTAGAGATTAGGTTGTCGATTATTTCGTTAATTATTTGGTCTTCATCAGTTGTTGCGTTTGATACCTTGAAATCTTTAACAAGCATAACTGCAATTTTTCTAGTAGTTGCTGTTCCACAAATAATCTTGCTTTCAACGCTATCTAACATATTATCAATAGTGGTGATATGTTCGTCTCCAAAGTTATCAACGGTTACTTCTGCCATAGTGTCAGCAGTAGTTTCCATAGTTGTTTTAACTGCGTTTAAGTCAGTCAAAGCGCTTTCGTAGTCGTTATAGATTGTAGGACTATAAGTTGTGGTTGAAACTCTAGTAGAAAGGTTATCGATAAGTTCGTTAGCAATCTCTTCTTGTTTGTCTGGTTCTGCAACTTTGAAATCTACTACCATTGAGTTAACTGCAGTTTTTAGAATATCTCTAGTGATAATTACGCTATTGTAATAGATTGTAGTAGGTACGCTAGTGGTGTTATCAATTTCTTTCACAACATATTTACCAACAATATTTTTATCGGAATTGTAGTTTATGTCTAGGAAAGCGTTATCTTTGTGATTGAAGGTAATCTTGTCAATATTCTTACCAATATCTGTTGCAGCGTTATCTATAGTGAATACTTCACCAGAATTTAGTTGGATAAGAGTAGAAACATAAGATAACTCTCTTGCCCAAGACATTACTTTGTTTTCTGTAGTAATTGCTAGAATACTGTCTTGAATATTTTCAATTAAGGTATTGAAAGCAGTTTCTATATTGTCTAGAGGGTCTGTGCTAGTTTCAACAATCTTAGCGGTTGAGAAGGCAGAAGAAATTATATTTGCAATCATTGGTCTAGTGATAATATTGCTATTGATATCATCTAAATAAGATGTAATATCAAAAGAAGTTGTTGTGTTATAAGCAATACTGTCAAGAGATGCGCCAATACTTGATAATTTGTTCTCTAGTGCTTCCAATTGAGTTGGATTATTAGTATATTTGAACAAGTCGCTATTAATGTCTAGGTTAGCAAGTTTAGATAGGTTGCCTAACTCTCTTTCGAAAGAATCAATTTCTACTTGCTCATCTTCAGTGCTGTCATATAGGTTTGTGGCAATTGTTGTTAAGGTTGAAGTGATGGTGGACTTTAAAGCACCTTCTTCAAAGCCATTAGCAATACTGGTTGACATATCACTTACAACGAAAGATAGAATATCTCTAATTCTATTTTCTGTGATTAAGTAAGATGCACGAGTAGAACTATTGCCAAATACGATACTATCAATATCTGCACCAATAGAAGATAGATTGTCTACAACTTTGTATTCGCCCTCATCTTCGAATTTTGTATCAGATAAAGTTCTAATGTATTCAAGTTCGATTGTCCAGAAGTTTGTTTTGTCTTTGTCGTTCCAGAAAATGCTAGAAGAAATATCTGTAGCAATTTCTTCAATTAGTGAATTGATTTTGCCATCTATACCAGTAGTACTAGAGGTTTTTAGTTGTCTTAGTACTGTAGCAAGAGTATCGTTAAGTTCGTTAGTTGGAATAATTCTGCTAGAGTATACTTTGTCTAGGTCTTCAGCAATTGTCATAGCAGAAGAGATAGATGTGATTGTACTTGCTTTGTCAGCAATATCTCCAAGAGATAGAATGCTATCAATTTCAGTTTGCCAGAAGTGTTCATCTTGTTGAAGTTCATTATATAATTCTGCGCTAAGCAAGTTGTTTCTCATAGCAACGAAGATATTATATATTTTGTCATCCATTGAGCCGTCTCCAACAGGAGCAAAGTTCTCACCAAGAATTCCATCTTGAACAACTGCCATTAATTTTTCCATAAGGACAAGGGTTGTGTTGCCACCTAACATTACAGAGTTATGTGCACAACTATCTAGTTTAGTGCCAAAGTCGGCTGTTAGTTCGAATTCTTCATCTTCTGCAATATTGCCAATCTCTACAATAAGAGGTGCGATTGCTGTAAACTCATCTTCCCAGTAGGTTGAGTCGTTAGTGTAGGTGTGGCAAGATAATACTAAGTTATCGTTAATATTGTTAATAATGCTCAAGATTTCAGTAGTAGTATTCTCTTCTTCTGTAGCGATATTTTCATATATTTCGTTTAATAATGCAGAGAATAGAGAGATAAGTGTAGTATTAGTGTAATCTTGGTCATTAAGAGTGATTTTGCCATCACTTCCAAGAAGTGTGGATTTTTCTAAATTGTCTAGTGCTTTGCCTAGGTTGATAAGTGTTCCTTCTGTTAGGGAGAAGTTAGCAGAATAACCAACTCTTTTCTCTTCGCCTTCTACGATATCTCCTAAGAATCCATAACCTTTGTCTCTTAGGATTTGTATGGTGTCGTAGATAACTTTCATTTCGGTTTGCCAACTTTCGACTTCGCCAACATTTCTTAGAAGTTTGTTGTTGAATGCATCTGTGAAGTTAGCAGGAACAATTTCAGTTGTCATTGTTTTAACTTGGTTCATTGTATAATCAACTAAGTTATTGTATGTTTCAATATTAAATAAATTGCTATTACGGAAAGTATCTAGAACTTTGCCTAATTCGATAATTGAATTATCTGTCAGATAAATACTACTATCGGCAGATAGTGTTCTTGCAGTGTCAACGACACTAGTGATTAGTTGTGTCATAGAAGCCTTTAGTTCCGCCTTGGTTGCAGTGTTCTCTACATAACCAAATTCAGTGGCTTTATCAAAGAACTCTAGGCTGATATTTAGGACTTGAGGGAAGACTGTGTCTACCGCTTTGATATTGAAGATTTTGGTTGATAATCGTTCTCCGAAATCTTCATCGAGACCATCTATTACAGAAAC
>JAZLDP010000139.1:0-2246 GCA_045614835.1 Clostridia bacterium
AGTCTCCAGCACCCAAAACAAGCACACAATTGTGAGTAGAAGAACTCTGACATATATACTCAATCAATTCATCTATATTTCGCATATACATCTTATCTTTCGAGGTAATTGCTTTATACAAATCTTCAGCAGTACCACCCTCGATAACCTCTTCTCTTGCGGGATAGGTCTCAAAGAGTATAACAGTTTCGTATTTAGAAAGTGTTGAAACGAACTCATCAAATAATTTTAGTGTTCTAGAATAGGTATGAGGCTGAAAGACAATAAGGATATTTTTATAGATTTCCTCTATACCTCGAACACTGTTCTCTATTTCGGTATAGTGGTGGGCGTAGTCAATTATTACCCTACAACCATTACCGAAAGTGTATATAGTTTCGTATCTTCTGCCAACCCCTTTGAAGTTTGAGATTGCCTTTGAAATAACATCTCTGTCAATACCTAGAGTGTCTGCAACCGCTATTGCAAAGAGCGAATTATGTACATTATGCACACCCAACATATTCAGTCTAAATGTTCCATAAAAAACGCCTTTATGTAGGACATTATAATTATAGCCATTACCAACAAATTCCAAATTCTTGACCTGCCAGTCAGTAAAAATTAGATGCTGATTTTTATGTAAAATCCCGCTCTCTGAAGAAGCAAAAACACACCCGCTATTCCCTGCAAAATTATTAAAAGCATTATATACCTGTCTATAGTCTTTGTAATAATCCAAATGGTCAAGTTCGATATTGGTTATCACAGACATTTGAGGTCTTAAATATTTAAAACTCTCCTTATATTCACACGCTTCGAGTACTAGAAAATTTCTCTTGCCTACAACTGTGTTATCTCTCAAATTATTGCTTTCACCACCCAAATGAATAGTTGGTTCTAGCCCTGCTTCTATTAAAATCTCACCCAAAATTGCAGTGGTTGTAGTCTTTCCGTGAGTACCGCTAACAGCAATCACCGTCTTATAAAATTGTGATATTATACCCAAAAATTCCGCTCGTTCTATAGTCCTAATCCCAAGTTCAATAGCTCTACAATACTCTGGATTGTTGGTAGATATTGCAGAAGTATACACTACTAAATCAAGATTGTTTTTTATGTTCTCTGCACTGTGAAGTGGGTTTACTTTAACACCTAAATTTTGCAAATTTTCGATTTGTGGGTTGTTTTTGCCAACATCACTACCCTCAACAATTGCACCAAAATGTGCAGTCAGTTTGGCCAGTCCAGACATACTTATTCCACCAATACCAATAAAATATATGCGTAAACCATTAAAATCTTCTAATTTTTTCATAATATTTTATATGAATATATTTTAAAAAAGTTGTAAAAATTAAAATAATCGTGCTAGAATATAAGTAGCAGGTATGCTAATATGAAAAAGGGAAAGGTATAGACATTTGAAAATTACAGACATCAGAATTCGTTTAATCCAAAATGAAGAGAGCAAACTAAAGGCTGTAGCATCAATCACAATTGATGAGTGTTTCGTTGTTCACGACATCAAAGTTTTGGAAGGCAACCAAGGATATTTTGTAAGTATGCCTACAAGAAAAACTCCTGAGGGCGAATACAAAGATATCGCACACCCAATCAATACTCCTACTAGAGAAGAAATCAACAAATTGGTTCTTGCTAAGTACGAAGAAGAAAAGAGCAAAAACGCTTAATACACTTTTCTATTGATTGAAAAAGACTACCTTAATGAACTCTACCCCACTAATACATAGGATTGATTTCTAATTGTAGTCTTTTATTTTGCTGTAATTATATATATACACGAACTCTACTTGATTGTAGAGTTCTTTTTATTTCAACACTATAACAACAAAAAAAAGATATGGCAATAATACCATATCTTTTTTATTTGATTATCTCTCTGAATGTAAAGTTGGATATCCAGATAAACTCCAGTAGCTAGAAGAGAAACCTTTGCCAGTATAAGTAGAAGAAGATTGCATCTCACCAGATGATTTCTTAGCTTTTACTTTGTCTGAAGAGAAGATGTTACTTCCGCTATTGTAAGTTGCTCCGCCATCTTTATCATTATCGAATACATATTGCATACAGTATCCAGCTCTACCAGAACCATCACCAACTGAAGCGTAGTTATGAACTAGAGAAGCAGTGATTGAATATGCGCTACCGCTACCAGAGAATGTACAAGCAGAGTAACAGTAAATAACTAGACCACAGCTACCTGTACCGCCCTTGTTATCAAATGCACTACTTGCATAAATTCT
>JAZLDP010000140.1:0-3653 GCA_045614835.1 Clostridia bacterium
CTTCTCCATACTTAACAATTCTTACACCAGCTTTCTTACTCCATTCAGCAAGTTGGTCACTTGCAGATGCCCTAAAAGTATCTCCTGCTACCATAAGAACATTTTTCTTTTGATTTTTATAGTTATGAGCAAGCTTACCAATAGCAGTAGTTTTACCAACACCATTTACACCGATTATTGTGTATAGTGTTGGAAAACTCTCTTCTTCATCTTCAAAATCAAGTAGTTCTTGCATAGCCTTTCTAAGTATAACCTTGAAGTCTTCTTCAGTTCTAACTTTTTCTTTCTTAGCAAGAGTCTTAACATTCTCAACTATTTCTTGACTTGCTTCAACACTAATATCGGAAGATACTAGTATGAATTCTAATTCTTCATAGAATTCGTCATCAAGTTCTCCCACAAATATTTGTGAGATTTTCTTAGATATTGCTTCTTTGGTTTTCTTTAGCGCTCCAAAAAATTTAGAAAATAACCCCATTATTCTTGCTCCACATTTTTAATAGCATCGTTAAGTTTAACAGAAACCAATTTACTAACACCCTTCTCTTCCATAGTAACACCGAATAATGTATCAGCATTTTCCATAGTAGGCTTTTTGTGAGTGATTACAATAAATTGAGTTTCGTGAGAATATCTCTTTAGATATTTAGCAAGTCTTGTAACATTGGCTTCATCAAGAGGAGCCTCAATTTCATCAAGCAAACAGAAAGGAAGCGGTCTTAGACGAAGAATTGCAAATAGAATTGCAATAGCAACAAGTGCTTGTTCTCCACCACTTAGAAGAGAGATATTACTTAACTTCTTCTCTGGTGGTTCAGCCAAGATATCAATACCAGCTTCTAATTGGTCTTCGCTATCCATAATCTTAAGACTAGCCTTACCGCCACCAAATAGTTCTTTGAATACAATACCAAAGTTAGTATTGATTTTATCAAATTCAGTTTGGAAACGAACTATCATTTCATTAGACAAATCTTTGATAATTCTCTTCAAGTCTGCCTCGGCCTTGATTAAATCTTGAGATTGATTGTACATCTTGCCAAATCTTTCTTCAAGAGCTTGGCAGTCTTCAATTGCTCTTTCGTTAATATGACCAAGAGCAACTATATCTTTCTTGATTTTGTTAATATTGCTTTGACCCATTTTTGCATCATAATCTGGGTCTTTGAATTCCATAGCAGAGTCATAAGTTAGACCATACTCAGTCCAAACCCTTTCTTGCATAGTTTCGATATCAGTATCTACTTTTGATAGAGCAATATCTTGTTTATATTTCTTATCTTGAAGAATATTAACTTCGTTAAGTAGATTGGTTCTACTATCATCAAGTCTTCTAATATCTTCTTGAATTCTTGCCTTTTCTTGTTCTTTCTTTTCAAGTTCGGCTTCATTTTTTTGTAGAAGTTCATAAGTTTCGTTATGTTCAAGACTAGTTTCACTCTCAAATACAACATTAGAAGCAACATTAAGAAGTTGTCTATTCTTATTACAAGCCTCTTCTAATAATTCTAATTGTTGATTAGTAGCCTCAAGTACTGCAACAAGACGATTTCTCTCTTGCTCATAACTAATAACTTCACTTGATAGAGTTGCAATATCAACTTTTAGTGTTGTAATACTATTAGAATACTCTTCTTTTTGGTTCTTAAGTTCAGTAAATTGAGATACTGAAGTAGTACCGATATTCTCTGTAGTTTCGATATCAGATTTTACATCACTAATCTTATTGATTTGAGTAATAATACCATCTAAGATTTGTTGGTTCTTACCGATATTAGAATTAATCTTGTTTCTCTCTGCTTCATAGTCATTACAGATACCAGTGTATTTCTCAAATCTCTCTGTTTCTTGAGCAATTTCAATATCCAAGTTATGAAGTTTTTCACTAGTAGTTTTTATTTCTTCATTAAGTGATTTTAATTTATCAACAAGAGCGTTACACTCTTTTATGTTGTTTTGTTTATCACCGCTTAATTTAGCAATTAATTTTCCACAATTCTCAATCTCGGATTGTCTACCAAGAAGGTTGGTTACTTGTGCCTTTTTACTACCACCTGTCAAACTACCTTGAGGAGAAATAATTCCGCCATCTAAGGTTGCAATTCTATATGCAAAGTTACACTTTCTAGCAATATTAAGCGCATTATCCATAGTGTTAGCAATAATAGTAGTTCCAAGTAGACTGCTGATAATATTATCTATATTCTTATCATACTCGATAAGTTCACTTGCAATTCCTAGACAACCATCCATATTAAGTAGATATCTGGAAGAATTGTCGAAGTGTCTTGGTTTAACCGTATTAATTGGTAAGAAAGTTGCCCTACCATAATCTCTTTGCTTTAAATAATTGATAAGGTACTTTGCGTGTTCATCAGATGCAGTAACGATATTTTGAACAGCATTACCAAGTGCTGTTTCTACTGCAGTTTGATAAGTATTAGGAACTTTGATAAGACTAGCAAGAACACCTACAATTCTATTCTTAATTTCGTTATTCCTCTCAGCATCAGTAAGAAGCAGTTTGATAGTTCTATTGAAACCTTCGTACTCCTTAACATACTCCTCAAGCATCTTTTTTCTATTCTCTAAAGATAAGATATTGCCACCAAGTTCGCCAATAACAGTTTCAATACGTTTAACATCAATTTGCAAGTTGTCCTGATGAATAATCTTTTCACTTAAATCATTGTCAACAACTGCTCTATCTTGTTTAAGATTTAGAAGCTGAGTAGAACTCTCTGATTGTTTAGCCTTGGCATCACTAAACTTCTCATTAATATCCCTTTGTTGTTCTTCTAATTCTGCAACAGTCTTTTGATAACTATTCTTCTCAGCATTAAGAGCAGAAATTTGAGCTTTAACATCTCCTAGAAGTTCTAAGTTGTCAATAATTCTTTGCTGAATTGCATCTGCTTCATCTTCGCCAGTTTTAAGTTCACTTGCAACTGCTTCATACTTTTCATTTAAATCAGCAACTTGAGACTTCTTGTCAAACAATTCCACTTGTTTATCTTTGATAGTAGTTTCTACTTCGTGAAGAGAGTTTTGACTAGTTTCTCTAACATTTCTCAATCTATCAATTTCAGAAGTCAATCTCTCATCTTCAGCTTTTAGATGATTATATTTCTCTTTTTGAACATTAATCTCACCACTTTGTTTCGCAATAGAAACATTAAGCTCAAGAATTTTGTCTTTCAATGCATTGATATCTAGGTCAACAGTATTAGTTTTATCAAATGCTTCATTATATAAAACATCTGCTTTCTCTTTCTCAGAGATTCTATACTCTAATTCTTCGACAATAGCATTTATTTTATCAGTTATTGCCTTTTTTGTATCACTAGCAGTATCGTATTGGTGGATATAATGATTAACCTCTAATACTTTCAATTGGTCTTTTAAATCGTGATAGATTTTCGCAGTTTCTGCTTGTTCCTTAAGAGGTTTAAGTTGTCTATCTATTTCTTGAATTAAATCATTAATTCTATTTAGGTTATCTTGAGTATTTAGAAGTTTTCTCTCAGCCTCAACCTTCTTAGTCTTGAACTTAGAAATACCTGCCGCTTCCTCAAACATAGCTCTTCTATCTTCTGGTTTAGCTTTAACAATTTCGCCAACCATACCTTGTCCGATAATAGAATAACCGTTCT
>JAZLDP010000141.1:0-5374 GCA_045614835.1 Clostridia bacterium
ACAAATGCAAAGCATTCTCGCTCTAAGTATATTTATTGCTTGTATGGATAAATCTCTTTGAAGTACAAAAAACGAACTTAGGATATTTTCTTAAGTTCGTCTTTTTTATATTTGTAGTTTTGATAATATGAAAGATTATTATATTTACATTACAGGGTCGGAAACTCTTTCTTTTTCGCATTCTAAGTCGATTATGTTTCTTTGTAATCTCTCAATCTTTTTGTCTGCTAAGAATTTTCTGATATCTGTTACTTTGTTTGATAGTACTTTTTTCTTATATGCGATATGGTTAATAATAGATGCACCTACTCCGCTGGTCATTCCTAATAGTGTACCTACTGCAAATGCTCCTTCAGCAACTTCTGTTCCTTGTCCTAGTAGAGCCCCTGCAACTCCACCTGCAATTCCTAGTCCTACAATTTGTGCAGTTTCTAGAGTTTTTGCTGTGCTATCTTTTACATATCTACTTGTTTTGATTTCGTTAAGCTCTTCTCTTTTTTCTTCTGCTTCTGTTAACTGTCTTTCTTTTTTTGCAATTTTATGTCTTAAGTCAACAATCTTGATTTCTTGTTCTAGTTTTCTGTCCATCATATTTAATTTCCCCCAATCTTTTTTCCAAAGTAATTATAGCATTTTGTTGAACTGATTTCAATACCTAATTGTTAAATTGCATTATATAATATGTATTGAATATGGAGTGGTGGTTTGGAGGATTGGATATTGCAAGTATAAAATTTATATGGTATAATCATTTTAGAAAATTTATTAGGGGTATATTAATGAGAGATGTAACTGATGCGGAAAGAATTGCTTTCTTTCAAGCAATGAAACAAAATAATTTGTCTTATAGAGAAAAACCTCGTACTAAAGAAGAGGTCGCTGAATTGATTGTAGTGTATAATAGTGATAAGAAACATTATTATACATTGAAAAAAGGTACAGAACTTTCTAAAGATGAAAAAGAGGTTGGCCCTTATGAAATCTTTGCACATATTGTTAAAGATTTAGATGTTGTTTTTAGTGAAGTTGAAGCTTCTGATAATGACCATTCAATGTAATTTTATTTGCAAAGCAAGAGTTATGCTCTTGTTTTTTTTATTAGAATTTTATTTTATATAACTTAAATAAGTTATATATTTTTTGTTTTACCTAAATTTGCAATTGTGATAGAATTGTAGTGGTAAATAAGGAGATAAAAAATGAGAGTTACTTTTTTTGGTAAAGGTGGTAGTGGTAAAACAACTCTTGCTACTGCTTTTGTAAAGTTTTTGGAGAATAGAAATAAAGATGTCCTTGCAGTAGATGCTGATATAAATGTTAATCTTGCAACTGCACTTAATATGCCTAAAAAATTCTTAGGAGATGCTTTTGATGAACTTTGTGTAGCACTTGAAACCAATACTCAAAAGCCATTAATTGGCAGTAGTCCTGTTACTCGTGAGAGTGTGTTTATTAAAGGTGGACTTGATGACCCATTTTTAAGAGAGTTCGCAACTTATAATGATAAGGGAACTGCACTTTTGACAGTAGGAACTTATACTAATGATAAGATTGGTTTTGATTGTTATCATAGTAAACTTGGTTCAGCGGTATTTATTTACAACAGACTTCTTGATGACAAGAATTTGTATGTTGTAACAGATGCGACTGCCGGTATTGATAGTGTGGGTACTAGTATGTTCAATGTATCTGACTTAAATATATTTGTAGTAGAGCCAACCAAAAAGAGTGTTGATGTATACAAAGAGTTTAGAGATATTGTTGCTAGTTATGGAATTGATACTTATGCAATTATCAATAAAGTTAGGTCTCAAGATGACATTGACTTTGTTGAGAGTGCAATTGATAAAAAATATATAATTGCTAGTATTCCTGATGCTAATGATTTGAGAAAGTTTGAGCAGGGGGATTTGGAGGGCTTAGATAGATTTGTCGTAAATAACTCTCCAATATTCGAAATTGTCAAAGACAAACTTGATAGTATTACAAAAGACTGGGAACATTATTACAAAGTTCAAAAGCAAATATATATTGATGATGTTAATAGTTGGTATAGTCAGTTCTATGGTGAAGATTTGACAAATTATATTGATGAAGATTTTAGTTATAAGGATGTGATAAATAATGATTAGTTTTACTCCTAAATTAAATGAAGAAACAAAAGAGTTATTGAATAACAAAGAATTGCTTGAGAATATTGGCAATATGGTTGGTTATCCTTATAGTGTAATTATGCCTAGTAGTGTAGGTGATAATGTTAGAGGATTTAGAGCTGTATTTGAGAAACACAATATGATATACAAGATGTTCTTTGCTCATAAATGTAACAAGTCTTCAGCGGTAATCAAAGAATGTGCTTATAATGGCATTAATATAGATGTTTCTTCTACTAATGAACTTATGCACACTTTGCAAAATGGTGTGGTTGGTTCTAATATCTTAGCAACTGGACCAAAGAACAAAGAATTCTTGTGGTTGGCTCTTACTCATAAAGTAACTATTAGTGTAGATAATCTACAAGAATTAGAATCTATTATAGAATTAACTATGAAATTAAATACAACTGCCAAAGTATTACTTAGAATTAATGGTGCTAATTCTAATATGGTTAAAAAGAGTTCAAGATTTGGTTTAGAGGACAAAGATATAGGCAAAGCACTTGCTCTTCTTCAAGATAATACACAAGTAACATTAATTGGACTTGCTCTTCACTTTGATACTATTAATATCAAAGAAAAGGTTAATGGAATAAAGAAATGCATTGAACTTACCGACAAACTTATGTCTTTTGGATTTGATATTAGAGTTCTTGATATTGGTGGCGGATATAAGGTTAATTATATTGAGAGCAAAGAAGAGTATTTGGAAAGTATTAGTGAGATAAAAGAAAATGTTCTTTCTAACAAAGAAGAGTTGACTTGGAATAACTACACTTATGGTCTTAGAAGTGAGAATAATACTCTAAGGGGTACTTTCAATTCCTATGACTTCTATGATACAGAAGTAAAAGAGAAATATCTTGACACAATTCTATCTAGCGAAATTGGTGGTAGAACTGTGGCTGAAATGATTAACGACTTCGGTCTAGAGTTGTGGATTGAGCCTGGTAGAGCTTTGCTTGATGATGTTGGTCTTAATATCTCTAAAGTTAACTTTACAAAAGTGGTAGATAATAAGACTTTGGTGGGGCTTGAGATGAACAAGCATCAAATGCTTATGGGGGACCACGAGATTTTTGTAGACCCAATTGTCCTTAATGATGAGGAAAAGAAAGAAGTGTTCTTTATAGGTAATTTGTGTTTGGAGAACGACTTTATGTTCAAAAGAAAACTTTATGTAAATGAGCCTCGAGTTGATGATATTGTTGTATTCCCTAATACAGCAGGATATTATATGGACTTTGAGGAAAGTGAAAGCATAATGCATAGTAAGAAACCTAAAGTTGTTATAAAGAAGGAGGAGAGTGGATTTAAGTTCTATCTTGATGATAGATACAATCCATTTATATAATATGATTTACAAAAGTGTAACTGAACTTATTGGTAATACTCCCTTAATTGAGATTTCTAAGGATATTACTGGGCTTAAAAATGTAAAACTATATGCAAAGTGTGAACTCTATAATCCTTTTGGCTCTCTAAAAGATAGGGCTGGATATGAGATGATAAAAGATGATATTGAGAGTATTAAGGCAAGTGGTAAGACTGTAATAGAGTCTTCTAGTGGTAATACAGCCAAGGCTCTTGATGTAATTTGTATGATGAATGATATTCCTTTTATCACAGTAACTAATAGAATTAAGACCGAAGAGGTTGGTAAAATTTTAAGTGTGTGTGGTGCAAAAATTAAGGAACTTCCTGGAATGAGTGAATGCCCAGACCCTACAGACCCTAATGACCCAACTACACATATTCAGAAGATGATTTCTGCAGAGCCAGACAAGTATTATTACCCAAATCAATATACAAATCTAAAAAATCCTCAAGCGCATTACTTACATACTGGTAGGGAGATTATAGAGGATTTAGGACAAGTAGATTATTTCTTCGCTACTCTTGGAACTACAGGTTCTTCTAGAGGTACAATTGAGTGCCTACAAGAGCATAATCCTAACCTAATTAAAATCGGTATTATTGCGTCTAAAGGTGATAACATTCCTGGAATTAGAAATATTGATGAAATGTATGAAGTTGGTATATTTGATAAGTCTATCTATAATGAAATACTATCTATTAGTTCTATGGATGCAATTGAAGGTATGCTTACACTTGTAAGAAAGTGTGGTATTCTAGCTGGACCTACAAGTGGTGCTTGTTATCAAAGAACTATTGAATATCTAAAGACCATTGATGATACTTTGGACAAAGAGATTAATGCTGTGTTTATTGCTTGTGATAGAATGGAGTATTATACTTCTTATATAGAGAAGAGAAGACCTGATTTGTTCAAAGATAATGTACAAGGCTCAGGACTATTCAGTATGACTGATGAAGACTTTGCTTTTGCAAAAGAAATTACTATTGATGAGTATGATAATTTCGTTGCAACAAAAGAGCCTTTGATAGTGGATTTAAGAGGTAATATGGCATTTAAAAATGTACATATCAAGAACTCTATTAATATTACAGATGTATTCTTTGATGACCTTGTAACAAATGGTCTACCATTCCCAAAAGATAAGTTGGTATTGCTAATTTGTCCAACAGGAGATAAGTCTAGAAAGTATTCGGCTTATCTAAATAAAAATGGTTTAAATGTATATAGTCTAAAGGGTGGTTTTAATACTTATAGACTACAAAACAAAGAACTTGTTAGAGAAATAAGGAGAATAGATTTTGATGCATTGTAATATTCATAGAGAGCCCGTTGAATTAGATGAAAGACACAACTTTCCTATGCTTGATGATGATAAGGTTTATCTAGACTCATCTTCTACTTCATTTACTCCTAGAGTGGTTATAGATAGTGTTAATGAGTATTTCAATAAATACCAAGCAAACTATAATCGTGGTTTCAATGATTTGGTTACAGTGATTTCTAGCAAGATTGATGATGTTAGAAAAAAGGTGGCGGAGTTTATTGGTGCTAATGAAGAAGAAATTATATTTACTGCCGGTGCATCATTTTCTTCAAAAATGATTACAAATGAAATTGCGATTAGGGAACTTAAAACAGATGATGAAGTAATGTTATGTAGATTAGACCACTCATCAACAGTAACACCTTGGTTAGAACTTCAAGAACTATTAAAAAACTTCAATGTAGATATCAAAATTCAAGACATATTAATTGATTTGTGGGGAGATTATAACGAGGAAGATTTAATATCAAAAGTTAATGACAAGACTAAGTATGTGGTTCTTACTCATATTCA
>JAZLDP010000142.1:0-33981 GCA_045614835.1 Clostridia bacterium
TGACCTTCACCTGGGATATAAACAGTACCCTCTTGACCGTTTGAAAGTTTTACTCTACAAATCTTTCTAAGAGCTGAGTTAGGCTTCTTAGGAGAAGTAGTTGTAACACTTAGACAAACACCTCTTTTTTGTGGGTTCTCGTTCATAATTGGAGTTTTTGACTTCTCTGCTACTTGTTTTCTACCTTGTTTAACTAATTGTGAAATTGTAGGCATTTTGTCCTCCTAAATATTGTTACTTAAGTTCGGAATTCAACCCTTATCCAAACTTAAAATCAGTGTCCCCACATAGCACAATAGCGTATGCTAGTATTTTAGCGTGGGGTCGTTTTTGACGAGATTTCACACCTTTGCACTCAATCAAAAACTACTAAACGAACAATATTTCGTTCAGTATACTATAATACATTGATAATTCTACCAAATAAAATACTCAATGTCAACATTTTTTTGTAATTTTAGCCACTAATTTTTGAAAGAAAACTACATAAAAATCCTAAAAGTTAACACTACCAAAAAAACTCCTCTATTTTAAGACTTTTTAAACAAAAACTACCACCCTATTAAATAAGGTGGTAGTATTAAATTCATAAATAATTAAACTGCTTTATTTTTATCATTTAGAGTGCTTTCAACAAGTACACATAATTCTTTTGGATGAGTTGCAATAACTGTATCAAAAGTACTAGCATCAGGAATTTCGCAATCAAAAGCAAATGCACATTCAAGATAGCTATCTAGCATAGAACGAGCATTATTGTGTGCTTCTTCTACAGTTTCACCGCTAGTAACTAGTCCTAGGTCAAACATAGCAATAATATAGCACTTTTCTTCTTCATCAAAATATAAAACTGCAGGATAAGTAAATTTCTTCATAAACACTCAACTTTAATAAATATTTTTCTACATATATCTTAAGTTTAACACAAAAAATGCGTATTGTAAAATTAATTTAGTATTTTTACAAGCATTTTATTGCTCTAAATAACTCAATGCAAAGCTATAAACAGACTTAATCCTAACTCTATTGAAGAATTTATACTTTTTACAAGCACTTTCGAACAATAGATAAACCCTATCATTTTTCACAAATAATTCCTCACTCATAGCAGGAACTTGGGCAGAACCAATTAAAGCATCATTATCTAGGAACCATAGAGGAATTTCATCTAAGCCTACTCTAATAGTACTATGAGCATCTTCGTTCAATACATCTTTATAGTAATATATGTTAGAATCAAAAATACTATACGAAGTAGACACAACAAACTTGCCATCTTTAGTTACAGCAATACCTTGACACAAATCTCTTACTGACAAAGCCTTCACTGGTGGTTGAACTTCACTAGCACCACCTGAAAGAATTCTACCTGTTGACACTACACCAGTTTTTGCATCTTCTTCAATTTCATAAGCATAACAAATTGCTCTATTTGTTTCACCACTTCTAGTAGTTAAATGATGGTTTGTATCTGTCTCAAATTTTTCTGGTCTATAGAACTCTCCTACCCACAATAAATTATCTTGAACAAATACACAGTCTGCATTATTATTTGTTTTAAAGAAACCTCTAACAAGTACTTCTCCACCATTATCTACATTGATAACATCTGTTGCATTAAATGAAAATGCGTATCCTTCACCCTCATCTTCAACCATAGATACTGTCCATAATTTACTATTAAATGAAGCAATACCACCAGCGTGTCCATCATATTTTTTATCATTAATATTAAGAATAAAATACTTCTCGATATTATTTGTTTCTGCATCAATAACATAATATCTTGATGGGCCACCATCACTCATATAGCCAGAAACAATATATTTATTATATCCTTCCAACTCAGTCATTCCTTGTGGACAGAAATCTTCATCAAGACCAGGAATATCAAACTCAGCATCAGCATTGTTAAAGAAATCTCTGTGCCAAGGCCAGAAGAAATATACACCTACTGCACTAATTAATAATACTAGAACAAGAGAAATTGTTACTAAAAATATTTTTAAACCTTTAGACATATTAAACCTCTAAAATTACATTTTGTAACTTTAGATTATCACAAATTTAAAATACCGCCAAACTAATTTATATTATTTAACAAAAAAGAACATAAATTCTGCAGGTAAAACCCACATATTTTATGTTCTTAATTGATTAACCTTATTGATGTTCAGCAACAACTTCTGCTAATGCAACCACACTGTTTGCACTTGCAACTGATTCTTCTCCGATAATTTCCATAGCCTTAGGAACAACAGTTCTCTTAACAGCCTTTAAAAGTGCTGGTTCAACGACTTGAACTAGTCTACCATCGATAATTCTAAATTGGTCGTTAACAATGGCAACATTACTTCTCTTGCCTTGATTTTCCCAACTCTCTACTGATTTGCGAATATTGTTCTTGTATCTAATCTCGTCTAATTTGTTAATTGCTTGGTCCATAAAAATTCTCCTTTGAGATAATTATTTCCCCAACCTTATAAGCGTTTTAACGCTCTCCCATAAGACACCTATAAGCCCTTTAAATAATTCCACCTATTTAAACTTATAAGCTCATCTCATTTATGACTTTATTATATATCATTTTAGTTAAATTGTAAATACCTAATTTGAAAATTCTTTAAATAATTTTATTTATATATATTTATTATATTTTAACCTTATAAATATTGCAAGATAAAAACATATAATTTATTAATTTTATAGTTATTATCAAACAAAAAAACTAGTATTATGCAAATTGCAAAATACTAGTTAATAAAGGCTTAAATTAAACTATCATCATCTTCTTCGAATAGTTTTGACATACTTTCATCCATTGAAGATACTTCTCTAGACTCTTCTCTGGTATCTTTGTAGTCCAAATCTTTAATGTTATGGAAGCCTGTTCCAGCAGGAATTTGCTTACCAACCATCAAGTTCTCTTTTAGACTTACTAAGTTATCAACCTTACCCTTAACAGATGCGTCTGTTAATACTCTTGAAGTTTCTTGGAATGATGCAGCAGCAAGGAATGATGGGTTACTTAAAGCAGCTTTTGTAATACCTTGAACTAATCTCTTAGCTGTAGCAGGTACGCCACCTTCCATAACAACTCTTTCGTTCTCTGCTTCAAACTTGAAGTGGTCAACAATATCACCAACAAGCATATCTGTATCACCACTATCTTCGATTTTAACGTTACGAAGCATTTGTCTAATAATAATCTCTACGTGTTTAGTATTAAGTTCAACACCTTGAGATGAGTAAGTAGCAAGAACTTCGTTAAGAAGATAATTTTGAACATCATTAACACCTCTAGTTCTTAAGAAGTCATTTGGATAGATTGAACCTTCAGTAAGAACTGAACCTGCTTCAACCATGTCACCATCTTTAACTTTAAGAACAACACCATAAGGGATAATATATTTTCCATCACCATCAGAATTCTTAACGGTAACTTCATAATATTTACCACCATCTTTGTTTTGAGATGCCATTTCTTTAACAACAACTTTACCAGCAACTTCTGAAACTGTAGCAACACCCTTTGGTTTTCTTGCTTCGAAGATTTCAGCAACTCTAGGAAGACCTTGAGTAATATCGGCAGCATTCGCAACACCACCTGTGTGGAAAGTTCTCATTGTAAGCTGTGTACCTGGTTCACCGATAGATTGTGCAGCAATAATACCAACTGGCTCACCAAGAGGAACGATATTATTGTTAGACATATTTCTACCATAACACTTAGCACAGATACCGTGTTTAGCTCTACAAGTAAGAGCTGTTCTAATGCAAACTTTTTCTACTCCTGCATCTGTTACAGCTTTAGCCATATCAGGTGTTACCATTGTGTCTGCAGGAATAATAACTTTCTTAGTTTTAGGGTCAACAACATCTTCAACAGTAAATCTACCAACAATTCTTTGTTGTAAAGAACATACTGGAGTACCATCTTTTGTAATAGCTGTTACATACATACCCTTAGTTCTTTCACCGTTCTCGTGGAAACAGTCTTCTTGGGCAATAATTACTTCTTGTGCAACTGCTTCAAGTCTTCTAGTTAAGTAACCAGAGTCAGCAGTCTTAAGAACTTTATCGGCAAGACCTTTTCTACCACCACGAGATGAAATGAAGTACTCAAGTGGAGTAAGACCCATACGGAAGTTAGATTTAACTGGAATATCAACCTTACGACCAGATGTATTAGCCATAATTCCACGCATACCACAAAGCTGTAATACCTGTCCTGCGTTACCACGGGCTCCTGATTCAGCCATCATTCTAACTGGATTTAATTTATCCATCTTAGAAATAACAAGACCTTCAAGTTTCTTAGTTACATCTTTCCAAAGTTTGATGTTCTTATCTAATTTCTCGTTTTCTGTAATAAGACCACGCTTGTAGAATTTCTCATTATCAGCGATTTGTCTTTCAACATCAGCAACCAAAGTCTTTTTGTCTGCAGGAATTTGCATATCAAACACATTGATTGTGATAGCACCAATTGTAGAATACTTATAACCAATCTCTTTGATATGGTCAAGCATCTTAACTGTTGCTGTAGTTCCTAGTGTATTGAAACATTGACTGATAATCTTATCCAACATTTTCTTAGTAACTAGGAAATCAATTTCGTATTTACCAAGGTTATCAGGATTAGTTCTGTCAACGAAACCAATATTTTGAGGAATATTCTTATTGAAGATAATTTGACCAACTGTAGTGTCAATTCTTCTCAAAGACTTCTCACCGTTCCACTCAACTTCTCTTCTAACTTGAATTGGAGATTGTAGTTCGATGATTTTGTTTTGGTATGCCATCATAGCTTCGTCTTCAGAATTGAAGTATTTACCAGCACCTTTGGCATTTTCTTTAACAATTGTTAGATAGTAAGAACCAAGTACCATATCTTGTGTAGGTGTACAAATTGGTCTGCTATCTGCAGGTTTAAGTACATTGTTACTTGCTAACATAAGTACTCTAGCTTCAGCACAAGCTTCTGGGCTAAGTGGAACGTGAACAGACATTTGGTCTCCGTCGAAGTCCGCATTAAAGCCACCACAAACAAGTGGGTGAAGTCTAATAGCTCTACCCTCGATTAGTACTGGCTCGAAAGCTTGAATACTAAGTCTGTGAAGAGATGGAGCACGGTTAAGTAGTACTGGGTGGTCAACGATAACCTCTTCAAGTAAATCCCAAACTACAGGTTTTTGCTTCTCGATTACTCTCTTAGCAGTTCTAAAGTTAAGAGATAAGTTTCTCTCTACTAACTTTCTCATAATAAATGGTTTGAATAGTTCTAGAGCCATTTCTTTTGGAAGACCACATTGATACATCTTAAGTTCTGGACCAACAACGATAACAGAACGACCAGAATAGTCAACACGCTTACCAAGTAAGTTTTGTCTAAATCTACCAGGTTTACCCTTTAAACTTGCAGTCAAAGACTTAAGTTCTCTTTGTTTAGGGCCTTGAACAGCTTTACCTTTCTTACCATTTTCAATTAAAGCATCAACTGCTTCTTGCAACATTCTCTTTTCGTTTCTAACGATAACTTCTGGAGCACCGATAGAAATGAATTTCTTAAGTCTGTTGTTTCTATTGATAATTCTTCTATATAAATCGTTAACATCAGAAGTAGCAAATCTACCACCATCAAGTTGAATCATTGGTCTAATATCTGGTGGAATTACAGGAATTACATCTAGAACCATCCACTCAGGTCTATTACCACTCTTACGGAAAGATTCTACAACTTCTAATCTCTTAGATTTAATTTTCTTTTGACCTCTAGGAGCCTTAGCAATTTGCTCTTTTAAGATTTCAGACTCTTTCTCTAGGTCGATTTCTGATAATAACTCTTTAATAGCTTCACCGCCCATACCGGCTCTGAAACTATTGTAGCCGTATTTCTCTACTGCCTCTCTATATTCAGCATCAGAAATAACTTGCATTTTTGCAAAACCAGTATTACCTGGTTCGATAACAATGTAACTTACATAGTAAATTACTTTGTCTAATTGTCTAGTATTTAGGTTAAGTAGTACACCAATTCTTGAAGGAGTACTTTGTAAGAACCAAATATGTGCTACTGGAGTAGCAAGTTCAATGTGTCCCATTCTTTCTCTACGAACACTACTTTTAGTAACTTCTACTCCACATTTATCACATATAACGCCTTTATGTCTAATTCTCTTATATTTTCCGCAATGGCATTCCCAATTTTTCTTAGGTCCGAAGATTCTTTCACAAAGAAGACCTGAAGTTTCTGGCTTATGTGTACGGTAGTTAATTGTTTCACTCTTTGTAACTTCGCCGTGGCTCCACTCTCTAATCTTGTCTGGAGATGCTATACCGATTTTTACGGATGCTAGGTTATTTAATTCAAACATTAATTATTTTCTCCTTTATTATTCTTCGTCCATATCATCAAATAGGACTGACTCATCAAAAATATTATCAAAATCTTCATCAGTTTCAAGGTCTTCTTCCAAAGCGTGTCCCATATCAACTGTTGTATCGAAGTCAAGTTCAATATTTTGAACTTCTTCTCTAGGTTTTGTAGCTTCAGCGAAGGTCTCAACTGTATCAGCGTTAAGGTCGCTAAGAGCGAATTCTTTGCCTTGGTCATTTAGAAGTTGAACATCTAGACCTAAGCCTTGTAGTTCTTTAATTAGAACTTTGAATGACTCTGGCATTCCTGGCTCTGGTAGAGGAAGTCCCTCAACGATTGCCTTGTATGCAGCAAGTCTACCCTCTGTATCGTCAGACTTGATTGTCATCATTTCTTGTAGAAGTTTAGTAGCACCATAAGCTTCAAGTGCCCAAACTTCCATTTCACCAAATCTTTGTCCACCGAACATAGCTTTACCACCAAGTGGTTGTTGTGTAACATAAGCATAAGGACCAGTTGAACGAGCGTGCATCTTATCGTTAACCATGTGTTCAAGTTTGATATAGTACATATATCCAACTGTTACAGGGTTCTCAAATGGCTCACCTGTTCTACCATCATATAATTGAATTTTACCGTTCTCTGGGAAGTTGTTTTCAACAAGTAATTCTCTAATGTCGTTTTCTTTAACGCCATCAAATACTGGAGTTGCAATCTTAATGCCTAGTGCTTTAGCAACAAGACCTAAGTGAACCTCTAACACCTGTCCAACATTCATACGAGAAGGAATACCAAGTGGGTTAAGTACGATATCAATTGGTTGACCATTAGCCATAAATGGCATATCTTCAACTGGAAGAATTCTAGATACAATACCTTTGTTTCCGTGTCTTCCCGCCATCTTATCACCAACGCTAATCTTACGCTTTTGAGCGATGGTAACTCTAACCATTTGGTTAACACCGGTTTCTAATTCATCTTTGTTCTTTCTTGAGAACACTTGAATATCAACAACTACACCACTAATTCCGTGAGGAACTCTAAGTGATGTATCTTTAACATCTCTTGCTTTCTCACCGAAGATAGCTCTAAGCAATCTTTCTTCTGCAGTAGGCTCTGTCTCGCCCTTAGGAGTAACCTTACCAACAAGAATATCACCTGGTTTAACTTCTGCACCAACTCTAATGATACCATTTTCATCTAGGTTCTTAAGTACATCTTCGCCAAGGTTTGGAATATCTCTTGTGAATTCTTCATCACCAAGTTTAGTTGTTCTACATTTAACTTCTTCCTCTTTAAGAGTAATAGAAGTATAAACATCTTCTTTAACAAGTCTTTCACTAAGTAGGATAGCATCTTCGTAGTTGTATCCTTCCCAGTTCATAAATGCAATAAGCATATTCTTACCAAGAGCAAGTTCACCACCGCTAGTGCTATAACCATCAGCAAGTGTGTCGCCCTTCTTAACTTTTTGACCTTTCTTAACGATTGGTTTTTGGTTAATACAAGACTCTTGGTTTGTCTTTGAGAATTTAGTTAATTCATATTTATCAACTTCGCCATTATCACAAGTAACTTCGATATTATTAGCATCAACATAAGTTACTGTACCAGCATTCTTAGATACAATAATTGCGCAGTTATCAAGAGCAATCTTATGTTCCATACCAGTTGCTACAATTGGTTCCTCTGTTCTAATTAGAGGCACTGCTTGTCTCTGCATGTTCGCACCCATTAGGGCTCTGGCAGTATCGTCATTCTCTAGGAATGGGATAAGAGATGTTGGAACTGAGATTAATTGTCTTGGAGCTACATCCATATAGTCAACCATTTCTTTGTCAACTTCTAGGACTGTATCCATATATCTACAAATAATTCTGTCGTTAACGAATGAGCCATCTGCATTAAGTGGTTCAACCGCTTGAGCAATATAGCAACCTTCATCTTCGTCAGCCATTAAGTATACTGTTTCGTTAGTAACAATACCCTTCTCTTTGTTAACTACTCTATATGCAGTCTCAATGAAACCATATTCATTAATTCTAGCAAAACTTGATAGAGAGTTGATAAGACCGATGTTACCACCTTCTGGTGTTTCGATAACACAAATTCTTCCATAGTGACTATGGTGAATATCTCTGACCTCGTCAGTAGCTCTATCTTTCTTAATACCACCAGGACCTACAGCTGAAAGTCTTCTCTTTTGAGCAAGAGAACTTAGTGGGTTCATCTCATCCATCAATTGGCTTAATTGGTGAGAAGCTAAGAAATCTTTGAAAGCACGGTTAATTGGTCTAGCATTAACAACTTGAGTTGGATTAATGTCATTTAAATCGTGAGATTGAAGAGTTTCTTTTACAGCATTAGAAAGTTTGTTCATACCACTTCTGAACGCATCTTGTAGAAGTTCACCAGCACCTTTAATTCTTCTGTTGCATAGGTGGTCAATATTATCAACATCACCGATACCAACATTAAGGTCTAAGAAGTAACTGATTGTAGCCAAAATATCATCTTCAGTAAGAGTGCTACCTACTAGATTATCAGCATTAATTCTAATAGCTTCAATTCTTTCTTCTTTTGTCTTGTATTCTTTAAGAATATCTGCAAGAGCAGGATAGTATACTTGTTGAGTAATACCAAGTTCTCTTTCGTTACATTTGATAACTTCACTAAGTTTAACTCTGTTATTACCATACATTTTATGTTTCTTGCCATCAACAAGAACCCAAACACTATTAATACCAGAATGTTGGATTAAATGTGCTTTTTCTCTAGTAATTACTTCGCCCTCAGCAACAAGAACAGTTTTCTTATCTTTGATATCTTCAGCAGCAGTAAGACCTACAAGTCTGTTAGCAAGTGCTAATTTCTTGTCTACCTTAAATCTACCTACTTCACCAAGGTTATAGAATTGAGTACTGAAGAATTGTGAGAAAATGAATTGTTTAGTAGCTTCAGCACTAGGAATTTCACTTGGTCTAGTTTTTCTAGAAAGCTCGATAAGTGCATCGTGTTGAGTTTCGTATGCATCTTTATCAAGAGTAGCTTTCATAATTGAGTTATCGCCAAAAATTTCAAGAATTTTTTCTCTTGTATAGCCAAAACATTTTAAGAAAATACCAAGAGAGATTTTACCACCCTTGTCTAGACAAACCTTTAATTGGTCTGGCTCTTTCTCTTTTTGTTCGATTTCTAACCAGCTACCACGCTTTGGATTAAGTGTGCTTGAGAATATTTCCCTACCAGTTTTGTCCATTTTCTTAGAATAGTACACGCTTGGGCTTCTAACGATTTGAGAAACGATTACTCTTTCAATACCGTTGAATATAAATGTACCAGCTTCTGTCATATATGGAATATCGCCTAGGTAAACTTCTTGCTCAATAGCCTCACCAGTCTCTTTGATAACAAGTCTAACATTTACTCTAAGTGCTACGCTATAATGACCACCCTTTCTCTTAGTTTCTGCTTTTGAAAGTTTAGGTCTATCTTCGATTGTGAAGTCCAAAAAATAGACTTCTGCTTTTCCTGCATAGTCTGTGATAGGAGAAAATTCTTTCAAGGCTTCGCCTATACCATCTTTTAAGAATTTAAAATAGGAGTCCTTTTGAATTTCTAATAGGTAAGGCATTTCTGCTTCTTTTGACTTACCGAAAGTATAACGAATATTATTGCCATACTTAATCTTTTTAATATCTGCAGTATTTAACATTTAAGATAATCTCCTTGAAACAATTTAAAAATTTGTATTAAGTTGTAAAATTAGCGAAAATCATTTGGCAAAAATAAAATTTTTAATTATATTAAAGACATAAGATATCCGCAAAAATGATTGTTTACGCACTTATAAACAATACTTTGCATCTAAGATTTTACCACACGAAATTGTTAATGTCAATTCTTTTTTCGCAACTTTTGCAAAAGAATTGTTTTTTTATTGCATTTATTTAATGTAATTAATTAATATAATAGATTTATATAAGATAATAATACACCCTCACACCACTACAAGTTAGACTTTTGCCCAACAAAATTTTATTAAGATAGAAAATATATAAAGCAAACAATTTATTAAAAATAACACACAATCTTAAAAAAAAATATTAAAAACATATTAAAACAACTATTAAATAAAAAAAAGAAGAGTGTCTCCACTCTTCTTTTTTTTTGCAATTCAATTAGAAATGGCTATTATAACCAGTATAATTTCTATCATCATTACTAATGTTTATAGCTCCAACACTACTATTCCATGTTCCTGTAACCATAAACCTACCAGCACTTTGGTCTATAAAATGATAAACACCAGATGCATCTTTATATAAGAAAATTAGTGTATGTCCATCCTTTTTAACTGAACCATCATCATTATAAACAGTATTTGCCCAGATATAATCACCTGGTTTTAACAAATTCGGACTTGATAATGTCTTACCACTATATGGCTCAACATAAGTACCATCCATACAAGTTCCCTTTCCATTCAAAGCATAAACCATTCTAATATAGCCACAACAATCGGTTACCCAGAATATCGGATTATCTGTCGTTTCAGCATCTAAAGCCCGTCTTATATCATTAATATTCCAATGATAATGACCACCACCAACATGCCAGAACTCTATTTGACCTTCATTAATTATTCTTTGTAATACATTTCTAGCAGAAGCCTGTTCACCAGAATAAATTTGTTTATATCCTGTAGCAGCTGTTTTATCGTGAGTTTTTGATCTACATGTTTCTGGGTCACAATAACTATTTACAGCATATATATAAGCCAAATAATTTGATCTATTACTTTGTCTCTTAGCATATAATGCTGAGTGAACAACATCGCCACGAGGAGTTCTTCCACTTTCTGTAGTTGGGTCAATTAAATCAGATGCATACTGAGCAACAATTTCATTCCATACTGGCTCAGCTTCTGTACCAGTTAAGTCTTCTGAACCAAATGCTGTAATTGGATAACTAGGAACTACGAAACCAGCAATACTACCATTTGCTGTTCCTGGAATATAAGCATAACTCTTTCTTCCAAGACTATTACCTTCTATAGTATGAACTCGTCCAGCGTCTTTATCATAATACTCAACAATACCAACATGGGCATAGTCACCAGTACTACTCCAGTCAAAGATAATAATGTCACCAGGTAATGGCTCATAATCATCAACATAATATGATGACGATGCATAGTTACCAAGTCCAGCATTTAAGTAGTTCTTGTCTGTAATCTTCCATTCTCCTCTTTTAGCATGGAACCTTACAATATTTCCTACACCTGCTGAAACATAAACATATCCATTTAGGTTTTCTAATGAAGAAGATCCTCTTCCATCATTATCATCAGCAGATCTATCATGATATTGTACACCAGCAAATGTAGTACAATAAGATACAAATATAGCACACCAGTCAGCAGGAGCACAATAAATTGAATCCGGATCCCAACCTTCTGCTATTTTATCATCATGATAAACAGTTGGATTAGGACATTTTATGTAAGCACTATTTTCTTGTGTTTGTCTTACTTTATTGTGATATGACCAATGTTGAGTGCTTGGTGTTAGTATGTCTGTTGCAGACCAGCCCTCTGGCTTATCTCCAATTTGAGACCAATACCAATAATTGTAATATATACCATTTTCACGATGAGAATATCCAGCAGCCTCTCTTGTCTCAACTTCATTGATACCAACGGCAACCAATTTATTTCTTAAATTAGAACCGCCTACCATACTTGGATAATAAATATTAGTATTAGGTATTCTGTAGATATAAATTAACCTAGCTTCACTTGGATTTTTACCACTTTCGTTTTTACCATCTAGAATATCATTAATATATCCTTGAGTAATGTTAGTATCCTTCTTGAAGTTATGTTTAGCAAGTTCAGTCCTAATAGCAGATGAAGCCTCACTACTACTTCCATAAGTTACAGGTAAATTAATAGTTTGTTTAACATATTCTGGTTTTTTCTCAACATTTTCAATACCACTGTATCCACTTTCTTCGTTTAACACTGATGACAATACATATCCATCAGAACCTAAGTCTTTGAATTCAAAGTATTTATAATTAGTAAATATTGTACCATCATAAGTTCCTAAGAATTTACCAAAGTCTCTATTATTACCAACAACGATACCATAATCACCCTTTTCAACAAAGGTATAATATTTTTCATCGGTTTTTAATTTATAGTATCTTTCTATTTCTTTGCTATTGCTCATACTCTTAACTACAGTTTCATTGTTTTCTTCAGTTTCGTATGTAGCATTAACTTTAATCCTACCAATAGATTCCTCAGCGTTAACTGTATAAGTTTTGTTATCACTCAAATGAACAATGAATGATTGTTCTTGGGTTTGTTCAAGTAAAGCACCAAATGTAATTTCAGTTAATTTATTTCTAGAACCTTTGATACTATACTTAATCTCTTCACCATCTAATTGTCCAACCATACCACCAGCATACATATATGCAGAGATTTCTGTTTTATCAACTGTACATTCTCCACCACAATTTTCTTCGTGTTTGTTTCCTGTATAAGTACAATTATTACAACCAATAACGAATGATGCATCACCACCATTCCAATTGCCCTTAAATCCTACAATACCGCCTGAAACGAAGCCTTCAATCTTAGAATTAAGAACTTGACAACCTTGAATAACAGCACCTTTGCTAGAAGAACCAATGCAACCAGCAATACCACCGGCGTAAGACCAGTCAGTAGATTGCAACTTCATAATCTCTTCAGCATCAGTCTCAGCAATTTCAGAGATAATTTCAGCATATACAATTGTATTTTTAACATTAACCATATAGCTTGTATATCCAATTACACCTGCTGAAACAGCATATCTTTCTTTGTCTTGAGTACCAGTTTCATTGTGTAACGCAGTAGATTTAATCTTGATAATATTATCTTCTGCACCAACAAAACAATCTTTAATAGTAGTATTTGCTTTCGGTCTAGCAGCAATACCTGCAGCAAATTGACCAGTTACAGAACCGGTATTAGTACACTCTGTAATAACAAGCTCATCTACACTAACAACTTCACCAATGATACCACCAGCAAGTAATTTTCCTTGTACAGAGCCTGAGTTAGTACACTTAGTAATATTAACAGTTAAACCAGGATAACCTTTAACACAACCAATAATACCACCACAAACTGTACCATTAATAGTGTTAGTATTCTTGATATTCTTCAAGTCATAAGACTCTTTACCATCAACAACATCAATATATCCTAAGTGTCCACCTGCATAATATCCGCTAACACCAGCATAGTTACTTGTATCCTCGCCAATTTCGTATTCAGATTTTTCAACTCTTCCGAATACACCACCAACATAAGGGTCTTTGCCATCTAATCCTTTAACAGAAATGTTTCCAATATTAACCATTGAGTTTGCAATTGCCCAGAATACCCAACCAATTACACCACCAGCAGTATATTTACCTTCAACATTAACTCCGCCACCTAAAATGCTACCGCTAACTGAAACGCTAACATTTTTATTAACTTTACCGATTGCACCACCAGCGTTATTACCTCTAACAGTATAGTTGTTATAGTTATATCCTGAAGAGCCTGTGCTTACCTCTACTTCATTTGTAGCAGAGTTGATTTCACCAACTAAACCACCCGCACTCTTGTCATCAGAGGTTGACTCAATAACAGCATCATCATTAGCAGAACAATCATCAATAATTAGTTTCTTGATATTATCAATATAACCAATCAAGCCACCAGCATAAGTATCAGCAATAATATCCGCATTGTTGGTACATTTACTGAATGTAATTTCGTAGTTCTTAGATTTTTCTAAATTATATCCTGCAAGAATACCTCCAACAGGAGTTGTAGAAGTATTCTCAATTCTAGCATTGTTAATAATATTACTGAAACCAAATGCTACAGTTTCCTCAGCGGTATTATCATAATCTAAGTAGCCTACCGCACCACCGCTATATTTAACACCTTTGATAGTAACATGTCCAGTTTCAATACTATTACTACTCATATTAGTAGAATTAACACAAACAGCACCTTCCATATATGGTTTACCTGTAATCTTACCTACAAGTCCACCAACATATTCACCTATGTATTTGTATTCATTTTTGCCTTTCTCGTAATCAGTCTTATATCCATAACTACTGTTAGCATCAATCTTAACTCTAGCAGTGTCAGTAACAAGACCAACATAACCACCAACATTAGAACTAGCTGTAATATTACCTTCTGCTTGAACATTTAAGAATTCAACATTCTTATCGCCAACGATTTCACCGATAATACCACCAGCATTTTCATTAGCAGTTGAACCAATTTGAGAACTAGCAGAAACCACATTTGTGAATTTCAATAAAGCAACTGATTTAATATCTTTTGCTAAATGTTTCTCATCAGTAGCAGAAGCAACTGATAGAAGTCTATTAGTTGATACATCATATCTAACGATATCACTACCATTATACTCATTAGAACTGATAATACCACCAACAGCATTACTATTTGGAGCAGTTACTTTACCCATTACAACTGCACTTACAACTTCAAATGTTCCAATATTTGCAAGTTCACCAACAATACCACCAACAGACTTATCTGAAGTTGATACATTAGCGTAATTGTAAACATATTTTAAAGTAACATTTGCACTTGAAATTGTAGTATCTTCATCATTAACTTTGAAGTTGTCAGAGTAAACTCTACCAACAATTCCTCCGACAGCCTTACCGCTATAACTAGCAGCTGATGAAGAATACAAGTTAGCTAAATATGTTGTTTCTGCAATCTTAGCACTAATAGCACCAATTACACCACCAACAACTCTAGTTGAACCAGTAATTGAACCAGTATTAAGTATTAAGTTTTTATTGTACTCGGCATCTTCTGTTGAATTTGTATCAAATTTAACATTATGCCCAACAAGACCAATTACACCACCTGCAACATCACTAGCAGATATTGTTCCTTGGTTCTTAATTCCAAACGCATCATCATCAGTCTCATCATACTTTTTAACAATGATATTAAGTTCTGATGGTACATTACTGAAGTCAGCAACACCAATAATACCACCAGCAACTACTGCTGTAGCTGTTTTGAAACTACCTTTATTAACAATATTGGTTAATTGAATGCTCTTATCTCCACCAGCAGTGGTATTCATAGCATATGCACCACCAATAAGTGTTCCAACATATTCAATATCCTTAGACATACTAATATCAACATTTAATTCTACATTAGAGATGATATGTTGAATATCTCCAGATGCGCTTTCGCTATGTTCAATAGCAAAGGCACTTGCAAGTAATACACCTGCAAATCTACTATAAGTAGGAGAAGCAATTTTATTATTCTCACTGTCATAGTAATTATGAACACTATCATTAACTGTAACACTAGCAACTGAAGAGTTAATTATAATATTCTCAATATTGATATTACCTTCAATTTGTCCAATTAAACCATATAAATTATAAGTATTAGCTCCGCTACTAGCTACCATCAAGTTAACAGCGCCAATTGTAATTGTTGCAGTCTCTACATCGTCAGCACTTGCTGGAGTAACGACATCTTCTGACTGAACACCTTTAATTGTTAGGTTATTAATTGGGAAGAAGTAAGTACCAATAGCATTGATATAATTACCTTCTGTATTAGTTACAGCATTATCTACTCCATCAACTATCTCTATATACAAACTATATCCTGAAGAGTTGACTTCATATCTTTTGTTAATTGCACTGTACATATACTCGTACATATTTGTAGAAGCACCAATCTTCTTTTGTAAGTCTTTATTTAGAATTAGATAATTTCTACCTCTTTCTTTGTCAAACTCTAGACTTGCACTTCTAAGCATCATATCGTCTGACATATATAGAGTTACAATATCACTTTCGCTATTCTCAACTCTCCATAGACCAGCCTCTATGAATATTTGTTTAGTTTGTTCAATATACTCAAAACTATTTTTAAGCATAGTATTTGGATAAATAATTGAACTATCTGCACCTGTAGAATATACAACTGAAGAATTGTAGTATTGATTGTTTGGAACAACCAATAAGTTAGTTGCGTATACAAGTGTTAGAGATAATTGATAATCAAATTCTCTATTGCCATAGTAAGTATATCTAGAAGTATCGTTACCGATTACCCAATAGTTATTTGAGTACCAGTTGCTATTTAACTTAGTGTTATGGAAGTAACTAACAACACCCACAACATTACCAAGTACATAACCTTTTGGAGCAGCCCCCTCACTTCTTGCAATATCTACAGAAACTTCGTTAATTGTATAGTAATTTGCACAACCAGCAATACCTGCAATTTGAGGTACTAATGATGCTTCAGCAAATTCTGCTTGATTATCAAGAATATCAACAATCTGAACATCAATATTATTAATGAAGTGTAAATCTGTTTCTTTGCTTGGGTCTTGAGGTGTTCCATCAGCATAACCAACAGCACCACCAGAAACATATACGGTATCTGCATTGGTTTCACTTAATTGATTACCTAAAATAGACATTTCATTAATGTATACTCTTGCGTTAGCAATATCTGTTCTATATGCGTAGCCTACCAAACCACCAGCATAATTAGCAGCAATAATATTACCTTCGAAAGAATAATCACTAAGTAATGCTAAATTGTTAATATATACATTATTTGTATATCCAACAAGTCCGCCTACATATGTATCTGTTTTAACTGTAGCTGAAGCAGTAATATAAGTACTACCAATTGTTATAAATCCTGCTCCCTCAGATACAGACACACACTTAGTCATTTCAGCATTAAATAATTGTCCAAATAATCCACCAACATAACTGTAACCAGTTACTGATGCAGTATTCTTTAAGTTAGTTAATACTGACCTTGTCGACTCGCTAGTCATATCACCTAGACCACCAGCTATACCACCAGAGAATGTAGTATATCTACCTGGGTCAGCGTTGACATAAACATTATTAGTAATATTTTCTAGTTTGGCAAAACTACCTAGTCTACCAAATACACCACCAATATATGCAGTTAAACCATTAACACTAACACCTGCTTCTGTAGCAGTAACTGTGATATTTTTAGCTTCGATACACTCAACAGAACCTTCTTTGATAAATCCAAAGGCTCCACCAATATTTCCGTAAATATCATATACTGTACCAGCAGCCGCAAGAGAGTCGAAGTAATCTGCATTTTCTACTGTTGTTTCAGTAATAGTAACATTATTAACTGTTATATATAACTTATCAACAATATTTCTATTAACAGTATATTTCTCAACATATCCTGCAATACCACCAATATATCCAATACCAGCAATACCCTTAACACCATCAACTAGTATTTTTGCTGTAGCACCTTCAGTATTGATAATATCTGCATTAGCATTAATATTAAGTGTTCCTGTAACTCTACCTACAATACCACCAATATTATTTGCCTTGGATAGTTTATCAGGACTACCTTCTCCAATAACCAATTCAATATTATTAACAACCAATCCGTTTGTTTGGTCAGTAATATAAATTTCCATACTATTAGCGAAACCAACAAGTCCACCAATACCACCAGATTCTTTAGCATTTTGAGAGAAGTTAACTTTGTTTTCAGCATAAATCATTACTTTATCTTTGTCTGCAGTAAAATTAGATACTTTTGCATAATTAGCCCAACCAACAACAGAACCAACATAAGAGTAAATTGATTTATTCTCAATCTTTACAACCTCATCTCCAGAAGCAAGTTCATCATTAGATAGAATTGCTTCATTAACAGTTAACTTACCATCAATATAACCAATAAGTCCACCAACATATTTAGCATCAGCAGTAATGTTAGAAGCATTAACGGCTTTATTGATATTTAAGTTAATATTCTCACCATCAACTCTTGCAATAATACCAGCAATATCGCCACCAGCATATTGAATTTCACCATAGTTTTCAATAGTCTCAGCAACTATATTGATATTAAATACAGTAGTTGTAGTTTTGATTTGTCCGATAACACCTGCTATATATTCAGAAGTGTTGTCTTCTTTGCCGTGAACATAGCCATAGTTTACAAGTTTACCAAGACTAACAGTTGTTGCAGCTCTTGTAGAAGAAGGAGTAACAACAGAAGAAACTGAAGATGTATAAACTAATTGTCCAAATATTCCACCGATATAATCACCGAAACCTTGAACATTAAGTTCGTTTGTAATCTCAGCGTCGTTAAGATTAACATTGATAGCATAACCAGCAAGAGCACCTACATAACTACTTCTACCATTGATATGAGAACCCTCGTTAGCAGTTGAGCTATCTGTCTTCATATGCAATTTACCAGAAATGTTAGAACCATTCATATATCCGAATAAACCAACATAATCTTCGTGTAAATTGTAACCCGCATCATAATAACCATTAGTTCCTAGGTTAATAATGGTTACACCAGCATTACTTTTACCTCTAAATTCTACATTTCCTTTAAATGCTGTACTATCACTATGTCCAATTGGGTTCCAAGATTGGAACTTGAAGTCCATATTTCCATTCTCATCACCCAATATAACAATAGTGTCATTTTCGAAGTTATCCTTGCCAAGGTTAACTTGTTCAGCAACCCAGGCAAGTTCTTCTGGAGACTTAATGTAATAGATAGTGCCTTCAGCGCTAGGCTCATCCTTCTCTATTTTGTCCCCATCAACTGCTCCCCACATAGAAGCAGTAAGTCTTAGAACTGGATAGTTATTATTCTTTTGAGAAACTCTATCCCAAATATAATCCCAATCATCAAACAACAAGTCGTTATTTGGTTGTGATAACACTTCGTGTGTAACCTCAACCACCTTATTAATATTCATATCACCATTAGTTGTAGAAATTACAAATGCTGCTTGATATGTAATACCAGTATCACTACTTAAGTTGGTTAATTCTAGACCTTTTAATGAGCAATAAACTTCCTTTAGAACAATTCTTACACCCGTTTCGTTAGAAACATTGACAAATGCAGATGCAGTAGTACCACTAATCACATTGTTGTTCATATTATTTTTTTCAGGATTATCTTTATCAGAGTCATCTCTCTTGTTAATCTCACCACCAACTTCTGCATCCTTATCTCCACGGCTTACATAAGCATAAGCTATAGAAATATTAGAACTATCAGTAAGACCGATTAAACCAGAAGCTGTTTCTGCACTAACTGCTGATGTATTGTAAGATTGATTGATATTGATAGAACCTTCAGCATAACCAACAAGACCACCTGCGATACCTGTTACAACACCTTGTCTTGTAATAGCTTTGATAGTTCCTAAGTTATAAGAAGTAGATATCTCAACCTTAGTGTCAGTATCTGTATAACCGATAAGACCACCAACGATTACATCATCAACCTTCTCTGCTCCTTCTTCAACAGTAGCACTACCTGTAATATCAAATACATTGTTAGCTTTAGCAATTTGAATATTTGAGTTAATTGCACGACCGATTACACCACCAACAAGTCTACCTTGTGTAATCTTATTTCTATTTTCTGTGACATTAACCTTATGTGTAGAAATATCTAACTCAGATATTGCACTATTTTCAATCTTGATAACAGTATCAATTACTTGTCCAACAAGACCACCAACAATAGCCTCGTCTTCAATATGCATTGTATGTAAGTAATTGATATTGATTACTTTGACATTATTGAAAGTAGCATTACCTTTGTAAGAAGTGCCTGTATTAGCATCTTGGATTGCAACAACACCACCAATACTACCTTTGGTTGATACAAACAAGGCATCTAGAACATTGAAGTCTTTGTAAGTGTTTGCACTAGATATTCCAAATAGACCACTATCGAATTCATTAAGAACAATTACATTTGAGATTGTATGGTTCTTACCATCAAGAGTTCCTTGGAAATAATTCTTACCTATATACTCAAGGATTTGTCCGCCACCGATTGGTGTAAACAATTTACCTTGCATATCAATATCTTGAGCAATTGTAACATTACAATTTAATTCAATTACTTTATATGCACCATTATAGCCACCGTGATTAATGTAATAAGAGAACAATGCAAGACCTTTTGCGGTATTAATTGTAACATCTTTACCAGAGTTAGCAATTACAATATCGTTTGAATTAGTCTTATCTAGATTAATATAGTTGCTCCATACATAATCTGAGTAAGCAGTTTGATGTTCACTATATAAGTCGATATCTTCAAAATACCAGTTCTTATGAATAGTTAACTTTAATTCCCATCTTAAGAATACTCTACCATCTCTTCTATTCGCATCTGATGAAACTCCTTTGCTTAGAGGAAGAATAATCCAGTCGTTATAGAAGTCATAGTCTAGATTGAAGTTAGCTACATCTTTAGCAGCCTCTAGTGTTCTATTATTTACAGCACCTTTGTGTGAATAATAGTCGAAAGTTCCATTACTTAGAGCAGTATAACTATCGTAAACTGAGTTATCTCCAAAGTTTAATGCAGTAGAACCACTAAATACACCTAATCTAAACTCACCAGTAGAAGAAGTAGTTGTATCAATAAGAGAGGTCTTAGTTGTTGTAATCTTAGGATAGATTACTAGACCAGAGTTTGTTTTGTAAACTATAGTTGAAGCTGTACCAATAATTGGATTAATGTCAATACCATAGTTATTTGTGATATATCCATTAGTAGCATTTAAAGTACCAATTTCAGTTCCAGCAACTTTACCATAGTTATTAGTAATTATAGTATTACTTGCATTGGTTAGTTTGATACCATAAACTCTAGCTTGTTTGCCAACAGTATCAAATAAAGTTACATTATCATTTAGTTTATTTTCATCATTAGTATGGAAGAATACATCAACATTATTAATTGACTTTAATGTTGTTGCACCATTTCTATCTGTAACAACTGCATAGTAGAACGGATTTGCAGTATCATTCCAGTTCACACTATCTAGGTCAGTTACAATTCTTGGTGTAAACATACTAGCATATTTTGCATCTTTATTTTCTGCCCAAGCAAGTCTTGGGAATACCCAGTTATTATAAGCATCACCAGAATTTCTTGTTGTCTTCCAAGTTCCTTCCCAAGAAGCGAAGTATGTTGTGTTATTAAACAACATCTCTTCAACACTTAGTCCAGTACCAATTGAATTGTTATAAATGAAGAATTCAGCAAGATAATATACATTTCTTAGATTCAAGATATATTCAATATTTGTTCCATCTTGAGAAACAACTTTACCAATAATACCACCGATTGCGAAGTTCTCGTTAGTAGCCTTACTTGCGATAACATTGGCAATAGAATATACTCTTTCCATTTCGACATCATCAGTACTTAAATCAGCAATCTCTAGAGTACCAACGATACCACCAATAGTATTGTAATTACTATTAATTGTTTCAACTCCACCGGCATAAATATAAGTATATATGTCATTAGAGCTATAACAATCAGTTAGAACAATACCATTATAAGCATAACCAACTAGACCACCAAGATTAGCACCATCTTGACTAACATTACTTGTGTTAAGTTGTACTAGTCCAGAAGCATAACTATTCTTAACGAAACTATTAAGAGCACTTTCGTAATAACCTACTAATCCACCCATATTAACATTTGAATATGAATTATTAGCAAGAGAAACTACAATGTTAGCAAGATAACCTGTTTGGCTAATCTTACCACCTTGAAGTTTACCAACAATACCACCGATATTAAGTACTGTTGCTTGTCCCAATTCTACAGGACTAGAAGTATTAGATTGAATTGAACTATTACTAAATACAGATTTAATTTCACCTTGGCATAGTTTACCAACAATACCACCGATATTAATTGTAACTTTATCTAGTTCTTTTAATTTCCATTCAAGAGTAGCGTCACAAGTAGCACCATCAATATTACTTGAACAACTTAGAACAGAACCCATAACTGAACCAATGTTTAGGTTACTATTTATAGATGAACTAGTAATATATGTATTTGCATTATTATGCTCATAAATAATTGCTTGTAATGGGTTAACAACATTTTGGAATGTTATATAACCATTAGAGTTGCCACCGTATTGTCCAACAATACCACCAACACTGATGTTACCTTTATTGTTATATCTTGAACTAGCGTAAACACCATTATTAACAAAACTTAAACTTCCCGCATTGTCTAATTGAATATTATCAACTACGAAGCGGTTATTAACTTTGACACCCTCAAGCATTCCGAATATTCCGCCAACAGCGATATTCTCAAAGTTAACAAGTCCATCAGTTTTTGCATTAATTGTAACATTGATATCAGCATCAGTTACATTAATTGTACTAAGTTTAGTTTGTGCCGCACCAACAGAAGCTGCATTTATAGCCTTACCAACAACACTACCAATAGCGATATTTTGATATTCGCCTTTGCGGAAGGTTACATTTGCATTAATTTTTGGTTCGATAATTTCAATATCTTTGCTTGTATCATTAGAATTGAAAGATGCATAACCGAATAATGAACCAATATACATATTAGTTGTATAATCACTTGAAGTTGTTCCAGCAACTTCAATTTTTGGTTTATTAACTGTAACTTTGTTACCATCTAATGAAGCTGTTTGAACAGGTTCTTCTTCTGCAAGTTCAGTATGAGCTCTAATAATTACAGAATCTGCATAACCACCTACACCACCAATATAAGATGCAGAGAAGTTAGAATCATCCTCACCTTTAACAAGGATACCATAGTTAACTGTATTACCGTGTTCATCAGTATATTCGTAGTTAACATCAACATCATTGATTACATTAGCATTAAGACCCTTGCTATACGCATAACCGAATAACGCACCTGCAGCAGTTTGATATTCAGATGCGGACTCAACAACAATATTACCTGCTAATTGAACTGTAAAGTTCTCAAAGGTTGCACCCTTAATTGCTGTGAACAATCCAGCAACACCTGTTGTTGTAAATCCAGGAATTGTAATTGTAAAGTGATTGTTTGTAGAAGCAGTATTATAACTCTTCAAAGTACCTGTGAATGGATTACCAAGTGAACATAGAGGTTTATCATCTTCATCTGTTCCCATTGTAATAGAATTCATCAAGATGTAGTTTCTATTAGGATATTTGTTTGCAAGTTGCAATTGGTCCCAATTATAAACAAATACTGTTTCATCATCAAGTCTAGCCTCGTGAGTAGGAAGAATATTATCATCTTCCTTGATACCAGAACTATTAACTGCAACACCAGACCAAATTACATTACTCCAAATATCTACTGGATAGATTTTTTGAGGAGCGTCATTTGAACTTGTAATATAGTTATTTGCCACACCATTAGTTGGATAGAAACTATAATTCAAGTTTTCTAACTCATTAGCAATATGAGTTGTTCCATTATTAACACCATTAGACATTCTATTTAGAGAACTAATTGCAGCATCATTAGAATAAGCTCTAGCAAGAATTTCGATAAGTGTTCTTGAAGATGAGAATTGTCTCATTCTTGAGAAATGAACACCACTTGTCTTTGTGTATTCGTAGACATTTGTTGATTTCTCAACTCTTGAGGTCTTTACAACCATACCACTATAGATTTTCTTAGTACCGAATTGTACAATCTTAGTAAATGTCTTATTGTTTTCATTTACATTATCATCAGCGAATATATAGTTGCCAGAACCATCAGTTGTAGCGCTTAGACCAGCCCACTCATCTTCTGTAGAAACTTTGCCTACTTCTGGTAATAGTTCAAATTTATTGTAACTATCTTTATCTTGAGCAGAGTTATATGCTCTAATTGAATTATAAGTATAAGCTGTAACAGTATACATATTCTCTTGGAACATACGAGTAGTATATGGGTCAACACCAATTGCTGAAACATTGTTAACACCAACAAGTGAACCAATATTAGCATTAGGAGCGTTCTCGTTAATGTATTCACGAGCAGTGTTTAGACTAGAATAACTCCAAAGGTTAATTGCTACAACACCTGTCATATTGAAGGTAGAACTATCTCCAAATCCACCACCCAATTCATTGATAGTGTTTTTAATTAACAATCTATTTTCTCTTGCAAGTACATCTAGTTTTTCTTGGTCTGTTTCACCATTTGTAGCTGTACTATATTGAGTGTTAAGACCAACAATACCACCAATTCCATAGAATGCATAAACATCTGCGGTTGTATATACTGAGAACATTTCACCACTTACTGTTACACCAGCAATACCTCCAGCATATAGAGAATTGATATTAGATACAATAACTTTGTTGTATGTATTCTCAATTCTACCGAAGTTAATACCTGTTACACCACCAATATAATGAGGGTTAGATGAGAAGAATGTTGAATTACCTACAGCATTGTATTTCTCGTCATCAGAACCATATGTATCTTTAGTGTAAATTTGAGTTATAGAGTTTGTTGCATTTTCTAAAGTAGCATCAATAGAAGCTTGAACGGTTCTTTCGTTACTTACAACACTCTTGGCAATAGTACCACCGAAGTTCATACCAACAAGTCCACCAGCAACTCTAGAAGCTTGAATTTTAGAATTTCTATCAACATAAACTTTGCTATTAGAAATTGTACTTTCATCTCCTAAGTAACCAACAACACCACCAACAATTTCACCAATTAATGTAGTTGTGTTACCGTTGAATACCAAGTTTCTAACTGGAGCAACTTCTGATTGAACAACATCTCTATTAGATTCTACTAAGTCAATGATACCGATAATACCACCAGCATAAGAAACCTTATTGATATTAGATATAATCTTATCTACTTTTGTTGTATCTGTTGCATTATAAACAATTCCTTCTTTGCCATCAGTAGACTCGTGTTTATTAGAATTGTATACATTGTAACCATTTTCACTAGAAACCTCTAAGTTATCATATGCATCAAAGGTATTATAACCTTCGTGATAGTTAGCGGTAACAGAAACATTACTTGTTAAGTTTACAAGAGAGCTATTTCCTGTAACCTTACCTGCAACTGCACCAACTGCATTTAGACCAGAAATTTCTTTATCCACGCTAGAACTATTAACAGTAATGTTGAATACCATACTATCAATTACTTGACCAGCAACTACACCAACATAGTTAACACCTGTACCGAATACTTCAGCAACATTCAAAGTCAAGTTCTTAACAACAGCACCAACACCATTTGTATTAGCGTTAAGCTTAGCAAACATACCAACAGAAGTTACTTTTTGTTCAACATTTTGAGCGTTAGTAACAACTTCTAATTCTTTGTAGTTGCTATCTTTGTCTTGTTGTTTTTGAATAGCATTATTACTAATACTTGTGTTAGCATTGATTCTTAGGTCAGATATTTGCATACCATTACCATCTAACACACCTGAGAATATAACATTGAAGGTTTCAACATTTAATTCATTAGCATCAAATTTAATATCTGTAATCAATCTTAGAGATTTGTCAGATTTGAAGTTAGTTTCAACATAATTGATACCACTTACATCTGTTTGATTAATGAAGATATTATAATCTGAAGCAGTCTTGATTAGATATGGGTTAAGTACACTATCACCATATTCAATGCTAAGACCTTTAGTATTCTCAAGAATTGAATAATACTCGTAATTATTAATTACAACAGGAACTTGATTATCATCACTAATCTTCTCAAACTTAATCTTGAAGTATAGATAATTAGTGAACATATTCTCTGATAGAACTTCTGAAACAATCATTTCTTCGATTGCTTTTCTGATATCACTCTTTTCTTCTGGTACTTCATTTCCTTTTTCTAAATCAAAGGCATCATAAGTATCTTTTTCAAAATAAATAGTAACATCAATTTCTTGAAGAGTTAATCTACCAAGTTCACTAGCATTAACATTGATACTATTGAACTCATTAAGTTCACCAGTAATGACATCAGCTGTCTTATTCTCTTTATTCATCAAATCATTACCAGTTATCTCGATAATATCTACCACAATATTATCTCTATTGAATGAAGATAAACCAGTATTGTAATTTAATAACAAATCAGAATAGATTGCTTCGATAATCCTATTAGAATTATCTGAAACATAATATCTTAGACTATAAGTATCTAAGTTAGCAGTAACTAGTTGAGGAGCACCAGAATTATAATCACTTCTTTGGAAATAATCGCTATTTGCTGAAATTGCACTTGGATAGAACCAAACAGCTCTAGACAATTCCTCAACAGCAATATCTGTATTAGAGATATCATCATAACTTGGAGCAAATGCAAAGGATTCAAATGTATTGTAATTAGTAAATCTATCAATTGATGTTGGAATTGCTAATTGTAGAGCATCTTCCACATTGAACGAATCTTCCTTATAAACATCTGTTCCTGTTAAATTCTTATGTAATTCCTCAGTAGTTGCTTTCAAGAAGTAAGAATTATCAACTGTACCAGTATTATTAGTTTCTCGGTTATTTGTACCTTTCTTCATACTAATAAATGGATAATTATTACTATCTTGCAATCTTACACTACTCATAGTGTATACATTATGAATTTTACCAGAGTTTTGGAATACAAAACCAGCAGCTCTGATACCGTAAACTATAATGTTAGAATAACTATCTTCAACAGTTCCGCTATTGTTATATACAAATCCTGAACTGTTACCTCTAATAGATATAGAGCCATTACCTAACATTCTTAGACCTTTGAACTTAGCAGGATAATTATTACCAGCATAACTACTAATGTCAAGGCCTGTCATATTATCGTTATGAGAACCAGTTGCATAACTGTAAGCAATTCTACCAGAGTTGTAGAATACAAAGGCTGAAGAACCTAATTCATCATTGTCTTCGGCAGAAACTGATGCAGTAATGTTACCACCGTTGAAATAACTACTAGAGATTACTCCTGTGTTTTCTGCAACAAATCCTGCTACACAGTCAAGACCCCATAAACTAATATTATTTAAATTAGAGTTAGAAATATAACCATTATTAACACCAACAAGTCCACCAATTCTCATTGTGTTAGAAGTAGATTTGATATCACCATAGTTAAGTGTAATAATTGTTGTTAATCTTTCAATCTCTCTATTATTATTCTCAGTGTCAACTGAATAATTGCTAAGTTCTTTAGTTGTGAACTGATAGTATTCTTCAATTAATCCACGCTCAAATAATAATTCATTTCTTTCGTTTCTATAAGCATTAGCATTATTAGTAACTCTAACATTTGTAATAATACCATCATTGACACCCGCAAGAACTCCAAATTCTACCTCTTTGTAGCCTTTGATATCAATATTTAAGTCGCCTTTCTTATATACTTCAGAAGTATTAGGAGCATCACTTAATAATGAATTGTCATTTTTGATTTCAAGAATTAAGTTCTTGATTGTTGTGTTCTCAGAAATTGTTGAGAATAAGCCTAGAGTTAAGTTCTTTTCCTCACCCTCTTCTTCAGAACCAGTACTTTCTAAAGTAGTATTATAGAAACTATTAATTGTTAAAACATATCCGTTACCATCTAAAGAAGCAATTGCTGTGTCTAGTGGCTCCCACTTATCTAATGTAATATCAGCAAGTAGGATATAATAACCACCATCTTCCATATTCATAAGTTCTTCTTTAGTATAAATAGGTTCTGGATTTTCTTCGTTAGAAAGTCTTGTAAATTGTAGACCAAATGTACAATCTTTCTCATAAACAAATTCACTAGAAGTTGTCTTAGGATTTAACTTAATACCAGTTTCACTAGTATTAGTGTATTCAACTAAAGCAATTGCTCTAAGTGTACTTGTTGGGTTCTTAGAGTTGTTTTTGATTGTGAAGTATGCATCTTCATCACTTCCAAGTTTACCAATCTCGAAATCTTTGTAGACACCAGTTGTAAGCTTGGTCATTGTTTCTTCGCCTAATAGATAGAAACTACCTGTTGAAGCTCTAGATAATTCCTTCTCATATTTAGAAATCATACCACTGATTACGCCTGTTTCACTATCATACTCCTCATCATAAGTAGCATCAATTTGAACAAGTAATTCATAAGGTTGATTGTATACACCCACAAAGTTCATTGTTTCTGTGTCAACATATTTAACAGTAATACCATCAATTGTGAATAGAGCAAGTCTAATTCTAATAGTGTCGCTTGTTACATATTGTCTACCATTAACATCTAGAGTAACTGTAGCAGTTAACACAATATCTCTACCAACATATTGTGAATAATCTTTTGTTAACTCACTAATCTTTAGCATACTTAAAGTAGCTTTGGTATAAGTTTCGTTCCAAATAGGTTCAGTACTACTTGTTACATCACTTAGTACTAGAGAATCACTCTCTACTGTCCATACTACATCACCATCAGCTTTGACATCAATAACAACATCTTGACCAAAGGTTGCAACACCTTTATCTTCGCCATTAATTGTTAAATCTACACCAGGAGCTCTAGTAACAGCAATTACAATTGAACCAGAACCATTAGGTTGTAGAACACCTTTATAATATGAATTATAAGTAATTGTAAAGTTAGTTGTTCCTATTGGGACATTTTGAACAAGTGTTCTTAGATAGAATCTACCATCATAAGATAAGATATCTTCTTCACCATTGTTGTACATATTACTATACTTACCAATTCTAACACCTCTACCACCTTCGATAATCTCTCTACCTTGTGTATAAGTTGTGTAGTAGCCATCGAAATAAGTATTAGTTGTATCGTATACTTTTACCAATTGTTCAAGTGAAATGTAATATCCTTCAACATTTTCAGAAACAATTTCGATATAGTCAACATTAGCATAACTTGGAACCATATCAATAGTAATCATACCAGGATATCCAGATACTAATGTATTAGACATATAATAATCATTTCTTTCATAAACATTTTGATTAGATGAGAACAAGTCAACAGATGCATAATGCGCAATACTTGTATCATTAATCTCTTGTCTATTAACTGTTAGAGTTGAAGTAGATTTATTGATTACTTTGTCATATCTAACAACTGCAAAGTTAATAGTATATTGATTAGGCAAATCAGCATCAAATAAGTATTTTTCTAGAACATTACTTCTAATGTCATATTTAAATCCAATTATATTACCAGCACTATCTTTATCTGGAACAATGCTATTAACATATAATTGCATTTTATCAAAGTAATATACTTTTTTCAATTCAAGAACAATACCAGCAAAGGTCTTTTCGTAACCTTCCGCAACATCTTCTGTATTTTCGATATAGTTGTAATAAATTGTATTGGACTTGATTGTATCAGAATAAACTGTTACTGGTTGTGTTTTGTTAATATTGAAGTAAACTTTTACATCTTCATCATCACTATTAACATTAACATTAATAATTGCAGTATTTAGAGGAGAAATATTTGGAGCAACTGTTGAGGTTACACCATAAGTTCCCTTAATTACTTTAATATCAAGAACTTTGAAGATACCCTCTGCATCAGCAATATTGTTAGCTTTTGCAAAGTTGAATAGATATACAATCTCGCCACTAGAACTTAGAACATAAGGTACAGCAAGTAATTTAAGTTGACCTACCTCTTGTCCAACAAGTTCAAGCTTGTTATTGCTATCAGCATATAACGCATATTTACTAGAATTAAAGCCATAAGAATCATCAAAATACAATCTATCAAATTCTTGTTTGTTTAATTTAATTTTATCAACAGAACTATTACCATCGAATAATAAAGTATTATCTTGTTGGTTAATGTAGAAATATCTAATACCATAGTTTGTGCTAGTCTTTAGGTTTAATTGAGCTTTGCCGTGAATGTAATTAGCAAGAGCGTCATTGTCAATTGTCAAAGTACTTGTCAAGTTAGCATATAAAGTATTAGTGATATCAGGATTTTTAACAATTGTAATCAAATCATTAGAAACATCTTGGCTATAAGATAAATCTGAATATAGACCAAAGTCATTAACTGAATTGATAATATTCAAAGTAAATTCTGGTCTTTCATCACTTACATTGTATGGAGAATAAACAGTAAATGTTACAGTACCAATTGCCTTGATTTGGATATACACTTCTCCATTTTCAATAATAACTTCTGCAATATCTGAGTTGCTAGATTCAATTACAACCATACCATTTTGAAGGAATGGAGGCCAGATAGTAATGTTCATAATATCTGACAATTTGTAATAATTCAAGTACTCGATATAAGAAGTAATATATCTGCTATATTCTCTATCAATTACACTATAGTTGCCATCTAAGTTAAGGTCAATTACCCTAATCATTTCGCCGTATACATCCATATCTTGCCAAGGCATTGTAGCGTATTCAGCTTTATTCTTTAATGGGTCTGCATAGTCAAGTTCATAGAAGAAAATTGTTGTACTCTTATTAGCAATTTTGCTGAATATCTCATCAACAGTTGCACCACTAATTGTAACTTCTACAGAAATCTCTGTTTCAATACTACTATACCAAATATTACTATAATCAACCTCTCCTGCATCACTTACAGTAAGTACTGATGGAGCAAGATTGATAATTAAATTAACATAATCTTTGCCATTTTGAGTAAAGGTATCTTTTAGGTTAAATGGTAGAGGAATTGAATTATGAATATCTGCATTGAAGTACTTCAAATACAATGAATTAGTTGTTGTATCACCAGTATTAAATCCAGTTGTTGTGATTTCCTTAGCTTCATAAATATTATTTAAAAGTGTGAATGAAGTTTCGATTGTACCAGTTGAAGGATTAGATGAAGTAATAACTCTCTTAGCAACTGCATCAGTTACATCACTTAAATCAAATGAATAAGTTTTACTAGTATTTGTTCCAGATATTTTATTAGGGAACGCATCTGTAGATAGAGCTACTGGATTAGAGTAATTCATAAATGTAGTAATTGTCTTACCACTATCTTTATATTCTAAAGTCTTAGAGTATAAGCTTAGAAGATATCTAACTTCTGTTCCATTAGCAACAACTCTTCTTTCATCACCAACATTGTAGATTAATGAATTTGGAGTATTACCAATTGTAATTTCGCCTGTTTGAGTAGCAGTTGTTTTGTCAGTTGAATGAGTACTATCATCAGTAATTGTTACATCAATATACCACTTAACTAAAGTTTGTCCTAAGAAGTAAGAATTAAATGCAAATACATTAGTAATCTCAATATAACCTTGAGATGCCTCAATGTAGTATAATTGCTCACCAGTTCCATCATCATATTTGAAAGCAATATATCCAGGAACTTCTGTACCACTTGCATTCACCGCACTACGAAGTTTTCTTTCAACACCACTAGCAGCATAATTAATATCTGTTGTAGGATTACCATTATTAATTACTTCTACAAGAGAGTAGCTTGATACTAAGTTACTGAACTTATATGTAATATTGTTTTTATTATCGTTGACATCAATATCCAAATAGTAATCAATACTAAAATCATTTAGAGAAAGAGCAGGAGCAATAATATTATCCTTATCTTTCATACTTTGATAGTGTCTACCTTGTTCACCATCAACCTTGTTAGTTTCAAGATTAACAATGTATTTGTATGTATCACCATCTTTGTATCTGTTAATATAATCTGCATTACCAAAGAATGCACCTGCTTGAACTTTGTTAGTTGTATGAATATTATATACTTTGCCTAGAACTGAAGTATTGAATACTGATACCAAACCACCAGCATAACCAAGAACTCCACCAGCATATAATTTGCTTTGTGCTTTAACTGTAATAATTGCATCAACATAACCAGAAGAAATCATTACATTGTTAGCATAACCAACGAATCCACCTACATATTGTTCTTCAGAACTTTCTCCTAGAACAATATCACCATAATATAAACCTGTCTTATTAAGTCTATTGTATTCGTTATTAGACTTAGTTCTATTGTAATAAGATGTTACAGAGTTATAACTCAATACACTTGTGAAATTAATCTTATTATCAGCTTGTCTATAGGTAGCATCTGAAGAAGAATATCTACCAACAAGTCCACCTACCGCTTTGTAACCAAAGATAGCAGTATTGAAATAAGAATATCCATCACTAAAGTCTAAGAATTGAACTTTGTTAGAATAAATATCGTTATCTCCATTTTGAGAGAATTCTACCGATAAAGAAGAACTTCCATTATCAGAGAAACCAACAAGTCCACCAACATTTTCATATCCAATAATTGTAGGAATAACTACATTGTTAGAAATGATTGAGTGGTTCTCACCAACTAGTCCACCTACATTGGTATGACCGAAGATATATGCTCTAACTGATAAACCATCAATGTGAGCAGTATTAGAATAATTTCTGCTTGATGCGTTAACACCAACTGCACCACCGATAGTTGTCAAATAATTCAAGTTGTTGAAGTTGTTTTCTGCATTGAATACAACTGCAACATCAAAGCCTTGTAATCCAGAAGAAACTACGAATAAGTTATTTTCTCCTAGTTTTGAACTATCTTTACAGATAAGACCACTATTAACACCAGCGATACCACCAGCACGAACAGATTTGCTTAAGTTAGATGCAATTGTTGTGATTAATGCTCTAACATTTGTATTCTCAATAGTTCCAACATTATAACCAACCACACCACCAACATTGGCAACTGTAGTTAAGTTTGAACTTGATGCAGCGTACACGATACCATTCTTAGCTTTCTTATAAGTATCAAGAGTAGCAGCATTTTTATAAGTTTCGATTGTAGCACCACTGATAGATGAACTCAATGTGCCATCATCAACACTACAATTAATAATTCTACCCTCACTGAAACCAGCAATTGCACCAATATGTTTGCTTAGAGATAGAGAACTTGTTGTAACTCTTGAAGCAACACCAGTAATAACGATACTGAAATTATAAACTTTTAAGTTAGTAACTTCTCCACCCTCTCCAATGTATCCAAACAAACCATAACATAAATCTGAAATATTTGCAGCAATTGGAGAATTGTCGTTCTCAATATTAATTCTTAGGTCATAAATACCATAATCTCTATATACACCTTCAGCTAATTCATATCTACCAGATAAAGAACCTGTAAATGGAATATAAGTTCTATCAAGTCCAGTAAGTTCTGAATTAACAGTTGCCCTAGTTCCTAGAGGAGACCAAGCCAAACCGCTTAGGTAAATATTCTTAATAAGAACATAGTTTGCACCCATTGATTGTTCATCTTCGCCAATCATCATTAGTTCTTCAGCAGTATCAATCTCAAATGGAATTGTAATACCATTAGCAACTTTGATGGTTACTGCCTCATAAGCTGTGTAATAATCATCTATATTAGCATAAATGGTAGAAGCCTGAACACCTGCAGTGCTAAGTTTAGTTCCGTTAGTTGAAACTACATAGAAAGTATAATGAGGACGCTCTATGTATTGTTGTCCAGTTGATTTATAATAAGTAACTTTAATTTTACCTTCATCAGTTAACTCTACACCCAAATCAGTGTTAGGAGTATAGAACACAATGTCTCTATTGATAATTTCAAAAGTATTATCTGTAGCAACCAATTCATAATCAAATTCAGTTGTGTTACCAGAAACATATGC
>JAZLDP010000143.1:0-8695 GCA_045614835.1 Clostridia bacterium
AATAATCTTCTCATCAATATTATCTCCGCCATTATATACAGTAGCACCACTAACAATTCTACCATTATTAATAACGGCAAGTTCTGTATTAACACCGATATCACAAAGCAAAAAAGATTTTCTAAAGTTCTCAATTTCAAATCCATATGCAGTAGCAATAATAGATGGAATAACTTCTACATTATTAATACCAAGAGCATAAGCAAGATTTCTATATTCCCCACTTAATTTCATATCCTCAAGAGGAACTAAGAATAAAACACCATCTCTTTTACCCATTTCAATTTTTTTAAAGAACTCATTAAGTAGAAGTTCAGCAAGGGTAAAATCAATTTTACCATTTTCAATAACTTTTCTATATTCAAAGCCACTAGTAATAGCATCTTCGCCAACATATACTGCAACTTCTTTTTTCCCTTTAAGAGAAGTAACTAGAGCAGTCTTATCACTAAGAACAACACCAACACCTGCCTTATAAATAGAAGTTACATTACTTCCCATACTAATTGCAAAATTAATCTTTTTCATACATTATTCCTTTGACAAAGTTCATTTTTCATTTTTATTCTAACACAAATATCCCTTTTCTCAAAACAAGACAATTATATTTATAAAAATTGTCTACACTCTTCTTTGTAAACAAACAAGTGTTTCGATATGCTTTGTTTGTGGAAATTATATCCTTCGCTTCGCTTAAGTATATGTCGCTCTCTCGCCGAGAGCGAAACTAAATCACATCTTCTACACTCTTCTTTGTAAACAAACGAGTGTTTCGATATGCTTTGTTTGTGGAAACATATTATACGGAGTGACTGAGTTGATTATATAATAGTCTTTTAATTTTTCTAGGTCCCTAGCAAGTGTTGCAGGATTGCAAGATACATAAATTATTTTTGAGATTTTATTTAGATTACTTTCACTTATAAGACACTCAATCACACTACTATCACAACCGCTTCTTGCAGGGTCTAATACAACCACACACTTTTCATATCGAGACAATACTTTACCTATACAATTCTTAATATCAGAAGTTATGCACTCCATATTATTTAGACCATTATTTTTTGCTAAAAGTTTTGCAGAATTACTAGCACTTTCATTAATTTCAATACCTATAACCTGTCTACATTTCTTAGCAATTATTGCAGACAATAGTCCTGCTCCACTATAACCATCAACAACAATATCTTCAGAATTTATTTCTTCCAGAACAGCATTGTAAAGTCTCTCTTTTAATTGATTATTTACCTGAAGAAAACCTCTATTATCTACTGAATATTTTATACCAAATTCTTCAATTTCTAACTTATCAATTCCAGCAATATGTATATACTTACCAGACATAATTTCATCGTCAGAATTACTAATTAGTAAAGATAATCCTAAGGCTTCATATCTACTATGCAAATATTCGTATAATTGCTTTAAATCAAGTTTTTTTGTAGCAACTATAGTTACAATAACTTGTCCACCATAAGTGCGAATTACTACATATTTTATGTCACCAACTTGTCTTTTGAAGTCATAACCTTTGTAGCTGGAATTCTCTATATATTCTTTGATTACAGCATATATCTTGTTAATAATATCTTCACAAATCAAACACTTATCTATAGCAACAATTTTATGAGAATTTTGCTCAAACATACCGACTTTTGCTCTGCCATTTTCAGTTACAACAGGATACACCATTTTGTTTCTATAAGCATAACTATTTACAGAAATTGTTGAATTAATATCAGCATCAATCTTAGAAATTTTATATAAAGTTTCTTTCACTTTATCTTGCTTAAACTCTAACTGTTTTTCTTCATTTAGATGTTGCAAATCACAACCACCACAAACACCAAAATAAGGACACTTAGGCTCAACCCTATCCTCAGATTTAGTTAATATTTTTTCAAGCTTTGCAGTTGTAAAATTTTTCTTATTTGCTAATATAGAAACCTCTACTTCCTCATTAGGCAAAGCACCGGAAACAAAGCAAACTTTTTGAGATAGTTCGCCACCCTCAATATTGCCGACACCTTCGCCGTTTATACCTAATCTTTTAATCTTTATCTTCATATTTTAAGTTTAACATATTGATTTACTTTAATCTATCTTTTTAATTTGTTTTTTAAATAATAACGATAATTTTTCTTAACTTCCGCCTTTACTCTACCTATTACAAAATCCCCTTCATCTGTATTATCTGTAATCGTTGTTCCAGCACATACAAATGTTTCATCTTTAATTTTCACCGGAGCAATTATATTAACATTAGAACCTATGAAGCAATTCTTACCAACTACACTAATATTCTTTTCAACACCATTATAATTAGCAAAAACTACACCACAACCAATATTAGTATTATCTCCGATTATTGCATCTCCAATATAACTTAGATGACTTGCCTTAACCCCAACACCTAGTTCACTATTTTTCACCTCTACGAAGTTTCCTAACTTGCATCTATCCCCAATAGTTGTCTTACCTCTAACTCTAGTATACGGCCCAATATTACAATCTCGACCTATCAAACAATCTTCCAAGTAACTATCCGTAATATTAGAATTATCTGCAACAACTACATTTTTTAAAGTACAATTATTACCAATTACAATATTATTGCCAATAAACACGCAATTGATTATTGTATTCCCTATTCCAATACTTTTCAAATCACTAACATCACTACCAACAATATAATTATTCAAACAAAACCTCACATACATAGTTTAAAAAACTCAACCTGTGTCAATTAATAATATATGACATTCACCTTAATTTGTAGAAGTTTAATATTATATGTAGTTATCCTATTTCTTTTAAGAGTAATGGGCAAACGCCAAATAGGAGAGATGCAGCCCTTCGAATTGGTAATAACACTAATTATTGCCGACCTTGCAACCATACCAATGGCAGAAACCACACTACCTCTAATCCAAGGAATAATACCGCTAATAACACTTGTTTCCGTTCATTATCTTATATGCTTATTATCTAGAAAAAGTCTACTTATGCGAAAGTTCTTCAGTGGCAAACCAGTTATACTTGTAGACCCCGATGGAGTTAACTATGAGAACTTACAAAAAGTCAATATGAATTTTAATGACTTAACCGAAGGAATACACACAGCAGGATATTTCAATCTAGATGAAATACTATATGTAATACTTCAAACCAATGGAACTATGACTATTGTTAATCGTGCACCCTATTCTCCCGTAACCGCAGATGATTTGAATATAAAAAAATCCCCAGCAACTCTTCCTATGATATTGGTTACCAAAGGTAAAATCATCAAAGAAAATCTTTTAAAAGCCGAAATAGATGAAAACTTTATCCTAAACGAAATCAAAAAAGTTGGAATAAATTCTATCAAAGAAATTTTAATTCTAACACTTAATAATACTGGCAAAATATATGTTCAACCTAGAGGTAAAAAGTTCTCTACAATTCAAAGCAATTACAACGGAGGTAACTGGTGAAAAAAGGTTTAGTTATACTAGTAATAGTTATTGCTACAATTACTTTCGGAATATTAGAACTATATAAGGTTGATAAGGTGTTATCAACTATGGAAATTGCAATAATGGGACTATACAAAGAATATGAAGAAAATGAAGAAGACATAAAGAAATTCAGTAGCAAAGTTGGAAACATAAAAGAATATTGGCTAGAGCAAGAAGATTGGCTAGGTTTTATATTTAACAACAGAGATTTAAGCACTATCACTGATAGCATCAATAGACTACAAGCCTACACCAAAAATAACGACTATGATAATGCAATAGCAGAACTTTCTATGCTAGAACAATACTCAACCGAAAACTCACATATAATGGGATTTAACTTTAAAAATATTTTCTAATAAAAATACCCCTAATAAATTAGGAGTATTTTTTTATTTCTTTAATTTATCTTTTAAATATTTTGCAGTATACCCAACATTCTTTTTCACAATTTCTTCAGGTGTTCCTTCAGAGATAATCTCTCCTCCTCTAATACCACCCTCCATACCAATATCAATGATATGGTCAGCACACTTGATTACATCAAGATTATGCTCAATTACGACAATAGTATTTCCACCCTCAGCAAGTCTATTTAGAATATCAAGAAGTTTTTGTATATCATATAAATGAAGTCCAGTGGTTGGCTCATCAAGAATGTATAGAGATTTACCAGTGCTCTTCTTACAAAGTTCAGTCGCAAGTTTTACCCTTTGAGCTTCTCCTCCACTAAGTTCAGTTGCTGGTTGACCAAGTTTAATATATCCAAGACCAACATCATTAAGAGTTTTTAATTTGTTTCTAATCTTAGGAATATTCTCAAAGAAATCACAAGCCTCCGCAATAGTCATATCTAGAACATCAGAAATTGTCTTACCCTTAAACCTAACTTCTAGAGTTTCTCTATTGTATCTCCTACCACCACATACATCACAAGTAACATATACATCTGGCAAGAAGAACATTTCAATTTTCTTAATACCAGCACCGCCACAACATTCACATCTTCCACCACTAATATTGAAGCTAAATCTTCCGCTATTATATCCTCTCTCTTTTGCATCTGGAGTACTAGCATATAATTGTCTAATATCAGTAAACACATTTGTATAAGTCGCAGGGTTACTACGAGGGGTTCTACCAATAGGACTTTGGTCAATATTAATAACCTTATCTATATGCTCAAGCCCATCACAACTTTTATGTTTTCCCTCAACCATATTACTTCCATTAACATAGTTATATACAATTGGGAAAAGTGTTTCATTAATAAGACTACTCTTACCACTTCCACTCACACCAGTAACCACTGTCATTTTTCCTAATGGAAGTTTTAAATCAACACCTTTTAAGTTGTTATGTTTGCAACCTTTAATTGTAATATATTCACCATTTCCTACTCGTCTACTTGAAGGAACTTCAATCCTTTTTTCCCCACTCAAATACTGACCAGTAATACTTTCTTTACAATTGACAATATCTGTGAAATTGCCAGAAACTACTATGTTACCACCATTAACACCTGCATATTTACCAATATCCACTATGTAATCAGCAATCCTCATAGTATCTTCATCGTGCTCTACAACAATAACAGTATTACCTAAATCCCTTAGATGTTTAAGTGTATCAAGTAGTCTATCATTATCCCTTTGGTGTAGTCCAATACTAGGTTCATCTAGTATATAAAGAACACCTGTAAGTCCACTACCAATTTGAGTAGCCAGTCTTATTCTTTGCGCCTCTCCACCACTCAAAGTTCCTGCTTGTCTAGATAGTGTTAAATAATCTAAACCAACATCATTTAGAAAGTTTAGTCTACCTATAATTTCTTTCAAAATAGGCTCTGCAATCACTTGATTATTTTTAGATAATTTTAACCCTTTCATAAACTCAAGAATATCACTAACGGACATATCACAAACATCTATAATATTCTTCTTATTAATAAATACATTTAGTGCTTCTTGTTTTAACCTTCTTCCACCACAAGTGGTACAAGGCTCTTCAACCATAAGTTTGCCAATTTCTTCTCTTGCATAAGGACTACTACTTTCCCAATATCTTCTTTCAACATTAGGAATAACTCCCTCAAAAGCCATCTGTCCAACAACAGCATTACCAGCTCTTACATAGTCAATTTCAATCTTCTCTTTCTTAGTTCCATATAGTATCATATCCAACATACCCTTAGGCATATCCCTAACAGGCGTGTCAACAGAAACATTGAATTTTCTAGCAACAGCTCGATAGAACATTCTTGCCATACCTGCATCATATGACCAACCAGCAACTTTGTTTATACCACATTTACTAATAGGTTGACTATCATCAACAATAACTTTATTAATATCTATAATTTGTCTAAAGCCAAGACCTTTACAATCAGGACACGCACCAAATGGACTGTTGAAACTAAATAATCTTGGAGCCAATTCCTCAACACTATAACCACACTCACTGCAGAAATGTGTAGTTGAGAATATCATTTGCTCACCTTCGCAATCAATATCGACAGTTCCCTTAGACAAAGCAATCGCAGTTTCTACACTTTCAGTTAGTCTAGATATACTATCTTCTCTTATTATTAATCTATCTATTACAACATAAATTGTATGTCTAATATTTTTATCAAGAACTATCTCCTCATCTAGATTATGAGTTTCTCCATCAATTACAACTCTAGCATAACCATCTTTTCGCAAATTCTCTAATTCTTTTGCGAAAGTTCCCTTTTTACCTTTAACAAAAGAAGCCATAACTATAACTTTTTTATCTTTTAGTTCCATAATCTTGTCAATAATGACATCAATAGATTGAGTATTGATTTCTTTATGACAATTAGGACAGTAAACTTTACCAATATGTGCAAAAAGCAGTCTTAAATAATCATATATCTCAGTAACCGTACCAACTGTACTTCTTGGGTTATTCGAAGTTGTTTTTTGGTCTATGGAAATACTAGGAGATAGTCCTTCAATACTATCAACATTAGGCTTAGACATTTGACCTAAGAATTGCCTAGCATAACTCGACAAACTCTCCATATATCTTCTTTGTCCCTCAGCAAAAATAGTATCGAAAGCAAGAGTGCTTTTACCACTTCCACTAACACCAGTAAAGACAACCAACTTGTTTCTAGGAATAGTCAAGTTGATATTCTTCAAATTATTCTCTTTTGCCCCTCTAATAACAATATCTTCTAACATTTTTAGTCCTTTAATTCTTTTATCATATCTCTTAAATATATTGCTTGTTCAAAGTCTAGATTATCAGATGCTTCTCTCATTAATTTTTGTAATTTTTGTATTTCTAATTCACGAGTAGTCTTAGACATCTTGGTAGACTTCTTATCAGATTTCTTAGTAATCTCTAATGTATTCTTTATCGGCTTAATAATAGTTTTAGGAATAATATTATGCTCTTTATTATATTTCTCTTGAATTTCTCTTCTTCTATTTGTTTCTTTTACTGCTTTGGTAATAGACTTAGTCATATTATCTGCATACAATATTACCTTGCTTTCGCTGTTTCTAGCTGCCCTACCAATAGTTTGAATAAGTGCCCACTCACTTCTCAAGAAACCTTCTTTATCAGCATCAAGAATTGCTACCAACTTCACTTCTGGAATATCAAGACCTTCTCTAAGTAGATTAATACCAATAAGAACATCAAAGTCTTTTCGCCTCAACGAATTGATAATATCCACTCTATCAAGAGTATCAATGTCCGAATGCAAATATCTAACCTTTATCTTCTTTTCAGACAAATAATTTGTCAGACTTTCAGCCATTTTCTTAGTAAGAGTTGTAACAAGCACTCTACCATCATTCTCAATAGTTTTATTAATTTCACCTATCAAATCATCAACTTGATTTTCAACTGGTCTAATTGTTATCTCTGGTTCAAGAAGTCCTGTTGGCCTTATAATTTGTTCAACTACTTGTCCGCTATTCTCTAGTTCAAATTCACTTGGAGTTGCGGATACAAATATTGCTTGACCAATTTTATTTAGAAACTCATCATAGTTAAGAGGTCTATTATCAAACGCAGATGGAAGCCTAAATCCATAATTGACAAGATTAGTTTTTCTAGCAAAATCTCCGCCAAACATACCTCTTACCTGTGGTAATGTAATATGACTTTCATCTACAATTAGCAAGAAATCATCAGGAAAATAATCCATTAAAGTATAAGGTGCTTGACCAGGCTGCCTACCATCAAAGTATCTAGAATAGTTCTCGATACCATTACAATATCCCACCTCTCTCATCATCTCTAAGTCATAGAAAACTCTTTCTTTAATTCTTTGAGCCTCAATTAATTTACCTTCTTCCTCAAACTCTTTAACCCTAACCAAACAATCGTGTCTAATTTCATCAAAAACCTGCTCCATTTGGTCGTTTTTAATAATATAGTGAGTTGCAGGAAGTAGATATAAATGCTCAAGAGTATTAAGTCTTTTGCCTGTTACAACTTCAAATTCAGAAATACTCTCTATCTCATCATCAAAGTAATCAATCCTTATTCCCTTTTCACTTTGGTTAGAAGGAATAATATCAATTACATCACCTTTACTTCTAAAAGAACCTCTCGAAAAATCAATCTCATTTCGTTGATATTGTAATTCAATTAGCCTCTTCATAACCTCTTTTTTGGAAATTATATCTCCAGGTCGCAAAGAAAGACAAGAACTACTATACGCCTCAGGTGCACCCAAAGAGTATATACAAGATACAGATGCTACAACTATAACATCTCTCCTTTCGAATAACGAACAAGTAGCTGAGTGTCTTAATTTATCAATTTCATCATTAATACTCATATCTTTCTCGATATAAGTATCTGTAGATACAATATAAGCTTCTGGTTGATAATAATCATAGTAGGATACGAAATACTCTACTCTATTTTCAGGGAAAAACTCTCTCAATTCGTTACATAATTGAGCAGCAAGTGTTTTATTATGAGCAAGTACCAAAGTTGGTCTATTAACAGACTTAATTACATTAGCCATTGTAAAGGTTTTACCACTACCAGTAACACCTAGCAAAGTCTGATATCTATAACCATCATTCAATCCCTCAACTAATTTTGCAATTGCTTGAGGTTGGTCTCCAGTTGGCTCATATTTACTTTTCAATTCAAAATCTTTCATATTTCCCTTTTGACACTTTGATTTTTGTTAAGAG
>JAZLDP010000144.1:0-15232 GCA_045614835.1 Clostridia bacterium
GAAGAAGATTGCATCTCACCAGATGATTTCTTAGCTTTTACTTTGTCTGAAGAGAAGATGTTACTTCCGCTATTGTAAGTTGCTCCGCCATCTTTATCATTATCGAATACATATTGCATACAGTATCCAGCTCTACGACAACCATCACCAACTGAAGCGTAGTTATGAACTAGAGAAGCAGTGATTGAATATGCGCTACCGCTACCTGAGAATGTACAAGCAGAGTAACAGTAAATAACTAGACCACAGCTACCTGTACCACCCTTGTTATCAAATGCACTACTTGCATAAATTCTTGCAGCGAAACCAGCTTTAACTGAGCCACCAGAAACGCCTTGAACATTTGCTCTAGCATAACAGTCTTGAACTACACCGGCATTAATTACACCGAATAATCCACCTGCTAATACACCTTTAACTGTAACACCTGTTTTAACAGCTGTTGACCTAACATTAGCATAGAAACTACTTTCAGATAAGTCTTCCTTTCTGTATCCGCTCTTATACTCTTTGAATTTTAGAGTTACAGTACCATAAGCTGATAGAGTACCACCGATACCACCTGCGTAGTAACCAGTAATAGTACAACTACTAACTGTATTGTAAGAAGTAGAACCATTAGTATAACCTGCAATACCACCAGCATAACAACCAGAAGAAGTATTAGCATTGATAGTCATAGAACTAGAAACTTTACAATAAGTTGTGCTTGTAGATGTGTTGTAACCAACGATACCACCTGCGTGTCCTGTTCCAGATGAACCCATCTTAGCAGAACCACCACTTGCATTACAATATGAAATTGAAGCTGATGTTGCATAACCAACAATACCACCTACATAAGATGAACTGCCAGTTGCAGTAACAGTATTAGAAGATGATGTACAACTGCTAATTACACCAGAAGAACTAATGTAACCAACAATACCACCGGCATAACTAGAAGCAGTAATAGTAGAACTTTGAACTTTACAATTGCTTACCTTACCACCGCTAACTTTTGCAGCGATACCACCGGCATAAGTACCAGATAGACTTGCACCAGAAATAGTAACATTACTTACATTACCTTTCATATTGTTACCGAATAGACCAGCATAACTTACGCCAGATGTAGAAATTCCACTTAGAGTAAATGATGCGTTATTAACAGTTGTGAAAGTTCCTGTGAAGTTATCAATTGGAGTCCAAGAACCTACAGAGAAACTAGCTGCTAAGTAGTAAGTTTTATCCAAGTGATTTCTTACTGCGTTAAGTTGTTCTTTGTTATAGATATAAGGACTATAAGAGTCTTTCTCTTTTACTTGAATACTAACACTAGCACTTGCTGAACCATAAGTAGCAGTTACTGGGATAGTAGTTGCTTTGGTTGTCTTAATTGTTAGAGTATTGCCATTCTTTGTGAATGTAGCAAGACTGCTAGTATAAGACCAGTTAACAGTAACACCTGTATTAGTTGAAGCTGTAACTGTTACAGTATCACCAACATAACAGATTGTGCTAGAAGCATTAAGAGTAATTACTGTTGGAGCTGTAACTGTAATTGAACAAGTTGCAGTTGCTCTAACTGTGCCACCACTATCTTTTGCAGATGCGGTGATTGTTGCAGAGCCTGTTGCTACTGCTTTTACAACACCAGAAGAAGTAACTGTTGCAACTGAAGTGTTGCTTGATTTCCAAGTTACTGAAGAGAAGTTTCCACTAGCTGTTAGTGTTTTGCTCTCTCCAACATTTAAAGTTGCTGAACTTGGGCTAACATAAATATTAACAACATTTGTATCTGGAGTTTCTACATATACAACACATCTTGCTTCTGCATAAGCAGATTTAACAATGATAGTTGCAACACCTGGGTTAACACCATATACATAACCATTATCATTAACTGTTGCTACAGATTGATTGTCTGAAGACCAAGTTAACTTAGAAGAATAGTTTCCACTAGCTGATAGAGTATAACCACTACCCTTGTTGATTGTAATACTATTAGTATTTAGGTTAATATACTCTGTTGGAGGTGGGTTTGGTTGGTCTTCTAAGATTGTGAAGTATACATATCCAGTACCCTTATAATGATTAGTTGTAACTGTGATAGTTGCTGTAGCAGTACCAATACCTTTGATACTATAGTTCATTGAGTTGCCGTTCATAGAAACTGTTACAACATTTGTATTACTTGAAGTTGCAGAATAAGTTAATGTTGTTCCTGCACTATTGCTAACTGTTACAGAACTTGATTTATCAATTGAACTGTAGTAGCCAGTAACAGATGCTGGGCTTGTAGTAAGAGTTACTGTCTCATCTGCTTTGATATTGAAGTAGATATCTACACTACCTTTATCTTCGTAACCAGCAGTTGCGATACCAACTCTAACTGTTGCAGTACCAACACCTTTGATTGTGTAATTTAGTTTGCTTGGGTCATTCTTGTCGAATGCTAAGTCTGCAACTGCAGCACCGCTAACAAACTTGTAGTTATAAGTTAAGTCTACTCTAGCATCATCAGTGATTGTGATTGTGCCAGTTCTAGTCATATCACTTAAGTAACCAGTAATATTTCTAGTAGAAGCTGTAAGTGTTACATCTGCAATCTCAACAACAACTACATTTACAGTAAGTTCTGTATCTGCAACCTTGATTGTCATTTTTGCAGTGCCTGTAGCAGTAACACTAGCACATAGATTAGTTCCATCAATCCAAATAAGACTAGTTGCATTACCGTTAGCATCTTTTAGAGTATAAGTAACTGTGTCATTGCCTGTTGGAGCAGGAGATACAGTGATATTGTTTAGGCTATATCTTTCACCTTGATATAGGTAAATAGTTGATGGAGCAGTAATCTTGTAAGGGATATTCTCTACAATTACAGTAACTGTATCTGAACTTCCGCTCTTAGTTGTTGCAGTAACAGTTGCAACACCTGCTTGTTTACCATATAATTTACCTTTCTCATCAACAGAAACGATTGCTGTATCACTTGACTTCCAAGTAATCTCAATTCCTGTTGGGCTATATACTAATTGATAGTACTCTCTAACCTTCATTCTTACTTTGCCATCTTGACCACTGATAATTGATACTGGGTAGTCAATTTCGATTTCGTAGTAGTAGTCATCAAGTGTACTAGGTACAACAGGAACACCTACTGTTTGGAAATCATCTGGGATATAAGATAGTTGATAGTTTAGATATGGCATTCCATCGTTAGTGTCAGCACTAATTGCCCAAACACTATCGAATAACCATAGTACATTAGTTTCAACGACACCTTTTGAAGTTCCGTCTTCGTTGAACTCTATTTCTTTGGTTGTATGAGAAACGAAGTTCTCTGGTTTGGTCATCTCTTCTGTAGTTAGACCATATACAATATATTTGTCATCTGTGAATTTAACAGTCTTAGCATCAAGCAAGAATTTACCAATACCACCAAATTCTTTAGTAAGTCCACTCTCTGCTTTGTTTAAGTTGTCTTTGTTATAGTAAACACCAATAACATAGTTGTTAACTTTAAGTTGAGTTGAATCATTATCAAACAAACCGTTTTGATAATCTTGTTGTACACCAATAGCGCCACCAATATTGCTTGTAGCAGATGGAGCTGAACCAAAGTAAGTTACGATATCAGCATAACAGTCTCTAACACCAGCACCTTCGAACTCGCTTTCTGTTTTGTCTGTCTCATCATAGTGAAGACCTTTGATTGCAAAGTTTTGACCAATTACGCCACCATAAGTTACATCTGTTGTATTACCGAAATATACAGTACCTCTAACATAACTATAAACAACTCTACCACCATTATTAACACCAGTGATACCACCTACTGTTCCAGAAACACCTAGAACTGAAGTGATTGTATTACCAGAAGCATCAGTTGTTGTAGTTTCACCAAGAGTTAGTTTATTAACACTGGTTCTATCAATTCTAGCAATAACTCTTTCGAAAGTTTGTGTTTCATTGCCCTCTTCATCAGTCTTAATAACTTCTCTCTCTGTTGAAATGTTTCTACCAGCAATTCCTCCAAACACTGCAGACTTAACAGCGCAATAAGCATCTTTAACTTCAATTCTTTCAATTGTACCATAGTTAGTAGCAGAAATCACACCGAAGTCTGAATATGTACCAACAGCACTATAGTTAGAAAGTTTTAGATTGTAAACTACACCATTTGAACCAACTGTTGCAAATAGACCTGCAGGTTTATTAGTGTCGTGTCTTACATCTGCCTTGTCTCCAAGAGCAGTTTTATATCCAACTGCATCAATGTAGATATTAGAAATAGTAAGACCATTACCATCAAATCTTCCGTTGAAGTTTTGAAGAGGAACCCAATAACCATTGTTAACAGTAGAAGTGTCAATGTCTGCTACAAGTTTGTAACAAGCATTAGATTTGTACTTCTCATACTCTGGCTTGAATTGAGTTGAGCCATTATATGCTCCCTCGCCATCTCCAGCACCCATACCAATTGATGCTAATTGCTCAGCGGTAGAAATGTAGAATGGAGACTCTACAGTACCATCACCAACAATTACATCACACCATAGGTTACGGAATTTTGCGTTAGATGTTCTAACATTAATTCTAGCTACACCACCTGATACAGCAGTTGCTTTGAATTGTCCGTTCTTAGCATCATACTCACCTTTAACAATACTGTCATCAGAACTGGTAACAGTAATCTCAGTATAAGACTTCTTGTTTTGATGGTCGATATCCAAAGTAAAACTCTCTCCAGCATCTTTGTAGATAGATGCAGAAGAAATTGAGATTATTTCGTTATCCCTAACAAGATAGAAAATACCAAAGCCTACTGATACTGTAAGTACGATAACTAACAAATATACCAAAAACTTTTTCATTTTAACCCCCAATCCATATCTTAGCACTTGTGATACAAAGTATGTACTATGCACCGCACACACTAAGACATAATATTATAGTTAATATTATTTTACAACATAATAGCCCCTTTGTCAATAGACAAAAGAATTGTTTTTATCCACACAAAGCCTCGAAAAAACCACATTTTAATAGTTAAACCCACTATACTTTATTGTGTGCAAAAAAACAAGGAACAAGTCGAAACTTATTCCTTGCTTAAATTACGCTATTGTAGACAAAAGTTTAGCCTATCTTTTTCTCTTAGGCATATCCTCATCATAATCGTCATCATCATCGTCTTCATAGTCATCTTCGTCGTCTTCGTCATCATCATAGTCGCCATCATCTGCAGTATCGAAGTCGTCATCATCATCACTATCTATATCGTCATCACTGTCCAAATCACTATCGTCAAAGTCGCTGTCATCTAGGTCCTCAGCAAAAGCACCTTCTAACTCTTCATCAATCTCGCTATCCTCTTCAACTGGTAATAGGTCGATTTCTTCATCATCAGTGTCATCGGCTTTGTCGACAAAACCTCTCCAATCTGGCTCATCATCTTTGATATCACCAACTTGTTCTTCTTGGCAAGTTGTACACATTCTCTCGCCTGGATTAACATAGTTTACCTTACAGATTGGGCATAGTTCCATGCCCTCCTCAAGATACTCTAGGTCCTCCATATCATTTTCTTTTAGAATTCCTGCTTTCATTTCGCTTTTGCAAACATCACAGAATTTGTCTTTTTTCAAGATGTAATTCAACTCGCATCTTGGACATTTGATATATTGTACTGTTGCTTTTTTCATAATTACTCCAAATTAGTCAATTTTGAAACTACCTTAGTTTATCTAAGTATTATGAAAATGTAAACTATTTTTATACACTTTTTTCTAATTTGTATAAAATTTTTATGCTCCCTCTATTAGCATCTTGTCTGCAACTAGTGCAATAAACTCACCATTGGTTGGTTTTTCGTTGTTACCGTAAACCCTAATTCCGAATAAATTATTGATATTTTCTATCTTTCCTCTGTTCCAGGCAACCTCTATTGCGTGTCTAATGGCTCTCTCAACTTTACTAGCTGATGTATCAAATTTGTCCGCTATAGATGGGTACAATTTCTTGGTAATCGAATTAATAATATCGGGAGTATCAATTGCCATTTTGATAGCCTCTCTTAAGAACTGATAACCTTTGATATGAGCAGGAATTCCCACTGTTATGAAAATGTTAGTTATCCTCTCATCAAGTTTATTAGTCTTAGGTCTAGCAAACACGCTACTAGTATTTTGCACTAGAGCACCACTGGTTAATTCTTCTTTTAACACCTCAACAATTCTACTTTCTAATAGTTCATAATTAAGTGGTTTAACCATATAATAAGACACACCCATACTGAATGCTTTTTGAATAAATCCCTCGCCAGTAAGAGCAGAGGCTACAATAATTTTAGGAGTACGAGCAAGTCCTAAATTTTTGATTTCGCTAATCAAGTCAAAACCATCAGCATTAGGTATAATTATATCTGTAATTATTAGGTCGACATCGTTATCTGATATATAATCAATCGCATCAATAACATTGTTATAAGTTGCCACCACTCGCAAATTATTTCTACTCTCCATAAAGTAATCTTTCATAACTTCACAATACTTTTCATTAGCATCTACAACAACAATTTTTGATATCTTCTTTTCCATTTTTTCTCTCCTTAAAAACCCATATTATATTTTATAAATTACCAAATTAATTTGAAATTTTGTCTTTAACTTTCAATTAATTTTAAAAGCCCCAAATTGATTTTAAAAACAATTAAAATATACCATAAATTTTTAAAACACCGCAAATTTTTACACCGCTGAAAATCGGCTATTAAAAGGAGATTTTTGACACTTTTAATCTTTCTTGTCGAATAAAGAGAGAGGCAATTTCCACCTGTCAAAAAGCTACAAATTTCTTATAAATCAAGTTATTGTAACACACTAATTTTATGAGTTTAAGTTTACTTAGTTTTAGCTTTCACAACCCCATTTAATCAACAAAAAAGACACACCAATATTGATGTGCCTTTTTTATTTTTAAAAATTAATATTAATCGATATGTGGAACATACTCGATTTCATCACCTTCGTATTCAGGCTCTTCTGGTTGTGCTGGTTTAGCAGGAACATCACCATCTTCGAATACACCAACAAATCTTTGTTCAATGTCAGTGCCTTCGTAAGCACTCTCAAAGTAATTTAGGTAATAGTTCTTGTCTTCGTTCTCAGCAGTATATTCTACATATAAATATACTCTTCTACCATCGAAGTCTAAGTAGTTTGAGTTAGTGATTAGAGTTGTTTTGCCAGACTTATAAGCATCTTGCAATTCACCAGTTCTTACATTAAATCTGATTAATGAATTCTCACTAGTATAGTATCCGTATTCACCGAATACGCCTAGGATATCTCTTGATGCAGTAAGTACTTGTGTAGGAGTACTATTAACACCACCCTCAAGTAGCCATACACCATTGTCATCTTTAGCAAGAACCATATCTACACCATAATCTAAGAAAGTATATGCACTATAGCCGATAGCAGATAATTGAACTTCTTCGCTCTCTGCAAAGTTGTTAATAACATTTCTCTTATATAGACAACTTACTTCATCTTTCTCATAAGTGTAGTATAGAGTGTCTTTGTTTACATGTTTAATAACATATTTATTCTTCTCGTGTAGAATATGAGAAGTAGTTTCGCCATTAGTAATATCGAAAGAACATAGAACATTACCTTGGTAATTATATTTGTTATCCTCTATAATAAAATCACGAGTGTAGTAAATGTGTGTTTGGTTATAATAGTTTCTTGCATCACTATAAATATATTCATCATTATCAAAGAATGCATAAGATGTAACATTGTCAATAGTTGCTGCTACTTTGTCATCTGTTACATTAACAGAAACAAGTTTCTCTGCTTCGTGAAGAAGCAAGTAAACTTTTGAACCAACTTTTGTAACAGTCCAATCTAAGTTATCCTCACTTTGAGAAGTTGTATAAACAACCTCATCATCAGTTCCATCAATGTCAATTCTGTGGAACTCTACTCTATTGCTTTGAAGTGTACCATCTTTGCTAATACCCATATAAGGTGTAGCATAAACAATATAGTCGTCAATAATATAGAAGCCACCATTACCGAAACCAACAACTTTAGAAACAACACAGTCAGCATTGTTCAAGAAGCCATCTTTATCTTTAGAGATATCTCCGTTGTCAAGTTTGGTTCTATAGATAGCACCTTTAGTAACATCTCCCTCTTTGTTGTCTTTCTTGCCAAGGGTTGTCTCATCAACATATCCGTTAACAAAGTATAGGTAATCACCCTTTCTTACAGACATTCCACCATTACTTGTTACAGTTGCATCTGTAGGAGGGTTGTCTCTAAGGCCTTTGTCGCTACAACTACAACCAGTTACAAATACGCTGAAGCCAAGGAATAGTGCCATAATTAATGATAATAAAGTCTTTTTCATCTCGTATTTACTCCGCATTAATAATTTGCTAAAAAGTTATATTTAATAATCTACTAAATTTAGTAAATTAATACATATTTTTGTACCACAATGACACTACGGTCATTATATACTAAATAAGTTTATCAAAATATCTTTAATTAGTCAATAAATGTTGCTCTACTTTTTAAAAAATACCCCTAATTTTCATAACTTTTGAAAAGGGGTATTGTTTTTATTTTTTAGTCTTCATCTACTATTTCTCTATCATTTTTATGCTCAGAAACAATAGCTGACATTCTACTATAATTATTAACAAGTCTTTCAGCAATTGGCTGTGCTAAATAATTTTGAACTTTTAAAGTATTTAGTACTATATCTTCTACTCTACCACTATTTACCGCCCTACCATATCTTGCCATAAATTCAGAAAGCACATCTGGCATAACCTCGGACATAAAACCAATAGTTTCAGAAGCGAATTTCTTGTAATACATAGCGGACTTTTCTCCAGAAAAAACCAACTCCATATCAAAGCAAGGAGCAAGAGAAAAATCTCCTTTATCACCAATCAGCATAGCTATATTTTGTGAACAAAAATCATAATCTTCGCAAACCAAAGCCCTAAACAAGAATTGAAAAGCAAAGTCTCTTTTTAATTGTGCTAATTTATCAATTGACTTTTCTAATCCATACTCACTTGCTAGATGCTTGAATCGCATATCAATTATATTAAAAATTCTCTCAAGTGAAGTATCTTCATCAAACTTGATTTCCAAGTCCTCAAAAGTTTCTGGAGTATAACCATAAGGAACATAATCTACCGAAATAACTGTATCATAGTCAGGATACTCATCATCAAACTCATCTGGCTCTTTACTTTGTAGCGCAATATTATATACAGTATGTACACCAAGTTCATTGGCAAGTCTACTTCCTACACATTCTGAATAACAGCCCATAGCATTATTATCGGCTGTTTTAACAAAACAAGAAACAAACTTAGGAATAACCATCTCACTCTTTTTTACACCCTCAAAAGAACTATTTAAATAAGTGCTATAATGATTATCTTTACCCATAAGTGAGCGGAACAAACCACCAAAAAGCAGACTATCTTTTGGCATTTTTTTGATAGTTTCTTCGGTTCTTGCTTGTCTTCGATTTAAAGCATCTGTATTATCATCAATTCTAACAGCCCTCTTCTTTAGATGTCCATCATAAATATCACTAATCTCAGAGGCATTGTCATATTCATATATTCTATCATCAATATTAAAGTGTTTCTCTTCCATAATATTATACCTCCTACATTACAATACCAATAGAGTGTTCTTGCTGATAGTGATTAAGTATTTGTATAGAAGTATCCATTGAACGAGCCCAACTTTTAACCAAACAATTATCTTCTAAGAATGTATCAAGTATACCTATAATCTTAGAATATCGTTCTGGTGTCATTTGAAGTTCTTTTAAAACTTCGCTAATCTCATTTGGATATTCTTTAACAACTTCTGCAATATTTCTCTCTGCAAACTCTGGTCCAAGACCACCAGAATAATCAAAGACAATAGAATTATTTAAACAGAACTCAAAATCGAAACTAACAAGACTAGGTGCGCTATCTGCACCCATAACAACTGCCATATTCCCACAGTTAAAATCATTATCTTTAAGAATAAATTTTCTAACAATATAATGTCGCATAATATCTTTGATTAAATTACGCTTTTGTTCTTCGGTAATATCGGCATAGTTTTTATCTTTCTCAAGTGCTCTTTTGAAAACTCTTATCCAAGCAGACATACTGGCTTGTCTATTAAATATTGCACCTGTATACTCCGCAAAGGTCTCCATCTCTTGACTATAACTTAAGAAATCAAGACTTGCAACAATTCTATTATTTTTGCCAAGTGGTGCAACATAAGGACAATTAACACCGAAGAGTTCTGCAATTCTACTACCTATAAGTTCTGCCCTTGCGAACTCTGTGCCCTTTCTAGATTTTTTTACAACCGCAGAAAATTGCACTCTTTCGAATTCTTTTTGTGTAGAATTCTTTATGTACTCGGAGCCACAAAACCTATAATGAGTATTTGGGTTTTGTTTAATAATGTAATAAAGTTCAGGAATGCTACTGCCTTTAAGCATAGCAAAACCTTTAGGCAGAGTACCCATTTCATCTGCATCTACTTCATCAAAGGGAACAAGTTGTTCTGATATTTCTTGTTCTTCTTCAATTACTTTTAGATAATCAACAACTCTTTGTCTCATATCAACTTGTCCTCCTTTTTAGTTTATTCAAACACCTTTTCTTCTTCTAGTGTGTCAAAATCAATTCCTTGTTTAGCATATTCTATTCTTGCCCTTTCCAAGAAACTGAATGTACTATTTTCGATAATATTATAGAATTCCCTTGCGGTAGCTGTACGCTCTTCAAAAGTTCCAATAATACCTTTCATTTTTTGTTTTTTCTCAGCACTTAAAGTGAAGTCTTTTACAATTGTCTTTAGAAGTCCTGGCCAAGCACTTACCAAAAACTCGATATCCTCATCCATTCCATCACCTTGAGCACTTCTAATGCCTGGAAGTAAGCATCTTTCAAAGTCGTAGATTGGAGAAATCTCCATAAACTTATAATCTGGAGAATGAACTATACCCAAGTTAGCAGAACAAAAATCTGCATCGTGAACAATGTACTTTTTGAATATATATTGCTTAACCATTTCTCTTAGCATTGGTCTAACATAAGCATACTTCTTGTGGAAGGTTTTGCCAGTTGCTCTCTTCAAAATCTCTTGATACATTGGCTCAATCCATTTTGATACAGAAGAGCCTTCAGCATAAACTGTTGGATGTTTACCTGTAAACTCAGCATAGTCCTGTAATTGTTCATTACCACTCAAGAAATCAACAACAATACTTCCATAAGGATTATCTTTAATAGGAGCAACATATTCAGTCTTGATATTATACAAATCTGCAACTCTTGAACAAATTAATTCTGCTTTAGTTGCCCTTTCTGCCTCACTAGACTGATGGCGTCTTTCATAACTTTTTGACTTAGAGGTCTTTACAATAACAGATATTTTTCTAGTTTTAAATTCTTCTAGAGAAATTTGTTGGTCATATAGACACTCATCCATACAAGTAACAAAGTTATTATCTGGATTAGCCATAAGATAATGATACATTTCTTCTAAATATTCACCTTCGCAAAGGCCATATGATTTATTAATTTTACCATTAGTATCCCCCACTTCATCAAAGGAATGGATAGGTAATCTTTTCATAGACTGTCTTGCCTTTAGACGCTTGATAAATTCTTTTCTCTCAATAGCATCAATAACTTTATCAACTGACATAAGACACCTCCTATAGTATTATTTTCTTTTATTATATTTTAAAAAACCAAACAAAGCAATAATATTGCGATATTTAGTGTGTTTTTCGATATTAATATTAACTGAAATATCAACAGTTACATAACAGATACATTATCTACATTTTGAATTGTATCTTTCACAGCATTATAGCTATTAACCACTTCTTTAAATCCTGACTTAATTGTTGATAACCTAAGTTCTCTTTGGTAAGCATATGGACTTAGAGTATACACAATACTTTTTACTCTATTAAAATCAGGAACATTGAAGTTTGACATTACTTGAGATAATTCTTTTCCATACATATTAGCTAGAAATTCCATATCATCACTTAGTCCATAGAATTGCGAGTGAAACTTATCTTTCGTAAAAGCATACTGCATATCATAAAGTGGAGATATATGCAAATCACTCAAATCTTCTTTTTCGTGAACAAACGAATAATTTACACCAGCAGGGTCGCCATCTCTAATTATATATTTTTTGAATAGATATTGTTGTATAAAGCCAACCAATACTCTTTCAGTTACTTCATTTTGCATCTCTGAAGATAAGTGTGCTAGTTTGTCTTTCAAAGCTCTAACTAAATTATCTATCCAGGTTCGTATAGGACAATCACCTCTCTCATAAGTAAAAGCAGGTAAATAATTTACACCAGTAAACTCATAATAGTTATCCATAGTTTGATTACCAGATAAAAAATCCACACAAATACACTTATCTATTGATGAACCTACTTGAGCAACATATTGTGTTGGAACACCAAATAGATTAGCAACTCTACAAGAAATCAACTCACTAGTAATATCATAACTAGTTCCACTATCAGCTTTCTTTAAAATACAAGAAACTTTTGTTCTATCCAAATCATCATAACTAAAGTCAGCATCATACGCAAGAGCATCCATACAAGTTGTGTAATAATTATCTGGATAACGCCTCAAATCTTCATACATTGACCTTAGAAACCAACCTTCGCACATAACCCATTCCTTAGGTGTTTTGCCTAAATGAGTTTGAGGAATAAACTTGTCAAACTTCACTGTTGGAACTTTAGTTTTTGTTACTTTTAACAACTTACAATCATCAGATTTTTTACTTGTATGCGAAAGAAATTGTTTAATAAATCCCGACATTTTATTCCTCCTTTTTTGTGTAGTTATTTTAAAAAACTTAAAAATTGATTAATAGTTAAAATTTGGCTAAAAATCGTTATTATTTTAACCTATTAGCAATATATAAACCACATATTACTTATTATATTATACCATATTTTGTAATGGTTTTCAATACCCCTACATTAGCGAAAAGACACCCCATTTTACACTACAAAATTAACAAAAAAGCATCTCCTTTAGAGTTTGCTATTTTGGAAAAAGGCGACACCCTCTTCATACTTTTTTTGATTTATTCTATTTACTAACTTTACTGCTATTTTAGGTTAGCACTTTGTCGCAAAGATGACAATGACCTTAGGTCCTTGCTTTGCTTCGCAAACTTACTCCTATCGGAGTATGCAGTTTTAACACAAAAAAAGCATCTCCGAAGAGATGCTATTTTGGAAAAACTGGCAATGACCTAGGTTCCCGGCTCGTTTCCAAGCAAGTATGTTCGGCGCTAAAGGTCTTTACTTCTGTGTTCGGGATGAGAACAGGTGTTACCCCTTTGCTAAAATCACCAGTAATGGTAGAATGAACTACTATAATGTAAGTACATTCACAACTACATATTCAGTAACTTATATACTATTTAATTAACAATCTTTAGAATTTGATATGATTATACGATTATTTCATCTTATATATGATCAAGCCCTCTACCTATTAGTATCGCTCAGCTGCATACATTACTGCACTTCCACCTGCGACCTATCAACCTTGTGTTCTGCAAGGGGTATTACTAACTTAAAGTTATGGGATATCTCATCTTGTGGCCGGTTTCACGCTTAGATGCTTTCAGCATTTATCCGTTCCGAACTTCGCTACCCTGCCATGCCACTGGCGTGACAACAGGTGCACAATAGGTTCGTCCGCTCTGGTCCTTTCGTACTAAGAGTAGATCCACTCAAATATCCAACGCCCACGACGGATAGGGACCGAACTGTCTCACGACGTTCTGAACCCAGCTCGCGTACCACTTTAATCGGCGAACAGCCGAACCCTTGGGACCAACTTCAGCCCCAGGATGTGACGAGCCGACATCGAGGTGCCAAACTCCCCCGTCGCTGTGGACGCTTGGGAGGAATCAGCCTGTTATCCCCGAGGTAACTTTTATCCGATAAGTGATGGCACTTCCATTCGCAACCACCAGATCACTAAGTCCTACTTTCGTATCTGCTCCACTTGTGGGTGTCGCAGTCAAGCTCCCTTATGCCTTTACACTCGATTTATGGTTTCCAACCATAATGAGGGAACCTTTGAACGCCTCCGTTACTCTTTCGGAGGCGACCGCCCCAGTCAAACTGCCCACCTAACACTGTCCAGACGCCAGATTCATGGCAATCTGTTAGAATTTCAATCCCAGAAGGGTGGTATCCCAACGGTGACTCCACCAAAGCTAACGCCCTGGCTTCCCAGTCTCCCACCTATCCTGTACATCTGAAACTAAAATTCAATATTAAACTACAGTAAAGCTCTACGGGGTCTTTCCGTCCTGCCGTGGGTAATACGTATCTTCACGCATACTTCAATTTCGCCGGGTCCCTTGTTGAGACAGTGCCCAAATCATTACGCCATTCATGCGGGTCAGAACTTACCTGACAAGGAATTTCGCTACCTTAGGACCGTTATAGTTACGGCCGCCGTTCACTGGGGCTTAAGTTCAAAGCTTTGGAATAGATATACTCGTCATCCTAACTCTTCCCCTTGACCTTCCAGCACCGGGCAGGCGTCAGCTCCTATACTTCAGCTTGCGCTTTAGCAGAAACCTGTGTTTTTGGTAAACAGTTGCTTGGGCCTCTTCACTGCGGCCAACATTGCTGTTGGCTCCCCTTCTCCCGAAGTTACGGGGTTATTTTGCCGAGTTCCTTAACAAGGGTTCTCCCGTTCGTCTTATATTTCTCATATCACCTACCTGTGTCGGTTTGCGGTACGGGTACCTTATATTTTCTTAGCAGATTTTCTCGCCAGTGTGAATTCACATACTTCGTTACTAAATTTCACTCCCCATCATCACCTAGCCTTGTATGATTCAGCGTACTTCACTACCAAATCAGCCTCATGATTTAGCCGAGCATTTCCATCCGCTCGGATATGCTATCCTACTGTGTCCCTGCTTCAAGTCTTAGTCGATATACGGTAGTACTGGAATATCTACCAGTTGTCCATCACCTACGGCGTTCGCCCTCGGCTTAGGTCCCGACTTACCCTGGGAGGACTGGCCTTCCCCAGGAAACCTAAGGTTTTCGACGGTGTGGGTTCTCGCCACACTCTCGCTACTCATGCCGGCATTCTCTCTTG
>JAZLDP010000145.1:0-6146 GCA_045614835.1 Clostridia bacterium
TAATAAAGGACTTTTTTAGATTTGTTGTAACTGATAAAACTGGAAGAATTGATGCTGTATATTTCCCAACAAAAGCTGACAACGCTAAATCTATGACACTTGCTGAAGGTCAAAACATTATTGTAAAAGGTGATGTTGAGATGTTTAATGATAGGCTTAGCATTAAGGTTAAGGCAATAGGATATTGTGATATACTTGAAGAAGTTGTAGAAGAGGTTAAAGAAGAAGAGGTTGAGATTGTGAGTGGTCCTAATGATGAATACTTATATGTTAAGCCAGAGCCTCATATTGAAATGCTTCAAGATAATTTGTTTATGGTGGCTCAAGACCCAGGTCAGTACCTAATGAATCACGATGTTGTTGTTTTTGACCTCGAAACAACAGGTCTTGAAGCAACAAAGTGTGAGATTGTTGAAATCGGTGCGGTTAAAATCTCTAAGGGCAAGATTGTAGAAACCTTTGAAACACTAGTTAAGCCGTCTTGTCATATTCCAGAAGAAACTACTAAAGTTCACGGAATTACTGATGAAATGGTTGAAAATTCACCTAGTATTAGACAAGTTTTGCCTGATTTTTATAAGTTCTGTTATGGCGCGACTATTATGGCTTATAACATTGATTTTGACTATAAGTTTATCAGTGTTTGGGGTAAAAAACAGGGTCTTATATTCGATAATAAGCAAATGGATGCTTTGTTACTTGCCAGACTATATGTGCCAGGACTTAAGAACTTTAAGTTGGGTACTGTATGTAAGAAATTAGGTGTTTCTCTTGAAAATGCTCACAGGGCAGTTTACGATGCTATGGCTACTGCTGAGGTTGTTATTAAAATAGGACCAAATATAACAGAAAATTAACTTTTTTATTAAAAAAAGCCTTGATTTTCGTTATTTAATATGATATATTAGTATTGGTAATACTAGAATGATAGAGTGGACTTGACGGTTCACTCTTAAATTTTACTTAATAGAATTTATTTTATAGGAGAATTTCTGTGGCAGATAGAGTAGTTGACAAAGCGCTTAAAATAATTAAGCCTGTCGTTGAAGAACTTGGCTATGTATTTGTTGACCTAGAGTACAAGAAAGAACATAGTGGTTATGTGTTAGCTCTTACTATTGATAAACCTGAGGGTGTTAATATCAATGATTGTGAAAGAGTTTCTAGAGCATTAGATGCTCCACTTGATGAGTATGATGTTACTAATGGTGCTTCTTATAGTTTCAATGTTTCATCTTATGGTCTTGATAGACAATTTAAGACCGATTATGATTTTAACAAACACATTGGTAAAGATGTAGATATCAAATTCTATGCACCATTTATGAATAACAAAAATATTACTGCTAACCTAGTTAGCTTTGACAATGATAACATTACAGTTCTATTTAATAATGAACAAGTTGTTATCGAAAGAAAATTAATTGCATCAATATCTGCACATATAGAATTTTAGGAGGAATATAAAAAGAGTTATGGTTAATAAAGATTTTTTCCAAGCATTAATCGATTTACAAGAACAAAAAGGAATTGACAGTCAATATTTCATTGACGCATTAGAGGCAGCACTTACTAGTGCTTACAAGAAGAACTTTGGTGAAGCTAAAAGTGCTTTCGTAAAATTAAATCCTGAGAAACACACAATTAAGATTTATTCTTATAAGACTGTTGTTGAAGAAGTTCTTGATGCTGATAAGGAAATCAGTCTTGCAGAAGCAAAAACTATCAAGAAGAGTTATAAGATTGGTGATTTAGTTCAACAAGAAGAAACTCCAAAGAACTTTGGAAGAATTGCTGCACAAACTGCTAAACAAGTTGTTATGCAAAGACTTAGAGAAGCAGAAAGAAGCAAAGTAATGGATGAGGTTTATACTAAACAAGATGAATTAGTTACTGGTATCATTCGTAGAATCGAGGGTGGTAATGTTTATGTTGATTTAGGTATTACTCAAGTTGATGGTGTACTTTCTGCTAAGGACCAAATTGCTGGTGAGAAATATAAGATTAACGATAGAATTAAAGTTGTTGTTAGGTCTGTTAAAGATGGTTTCAATGCTCCATATATTCAATTATCAAGAAGCACTCCAAGTTTTGTTAGAAAATTATTCGAACTTGAAGTTCCAGAAATTGCATCTGGTGAAATCGTAATCAAGAATATTGTTAGAGAAGCTGGATACAGAACAAAGATGTCTGTATATAGCAGTAACAAAACTCTAGATTGTATCGGTGCTTGTGTTGGTAACAAAGGTATGAGAGTTAATGAGATTGTTAATGAACTTAACGGTGAGAAGATTGATATTATTCCTTATAGCGATAGTGCTGATGAATATATTGTTAGTGCACTTAGTCCTGCAACTGTTCTATATATTCATACTAACTTAGAGGACAAAACTTCTCTTGCTGTTGTTCCTGATGACAAACTTAGTCTTGCTATTGGTAAATCTGGTCAAAATGTTAGACTTGCTGCTAAACTTACTGGTTGGAAGATTGATGTTAAGGCTAAGAGTGCTGTACCATCTCTTAACCTAGAGGAAGAAGTAAAAGAAACTGAGAAATTCGATAATCTATTTGATGGTATTGATGATTTCGGTGATATTAACTAATCTTAACTACAATTTAGATGTTCTTTTCTAAATTGAATTTAAGGAGAACTTATGGAAAATAAAAAAGTCCCACTAAGACAATGTATTGTCTGTAGAGAAAGCAAACCTAAAAAGGAACTAATCAGAATTGTTAGGACTGCTGATAATGACTTCTCAGTTGATAAAACTGGCAAGTTAAACGGAAGGGGTTCATATATATGCAATTCTGAAGAATGTATTAACAAATTGGTTAAACAAAAGGCACTTAACAAAGCATTTAAAACTAATGTGTCTCAAGAAGTTTATGACAAACTAAAGGAGCAGTTCGTTGAAAATAGATAAAGTTAGAACTTATTTAGGTTTCGCTATTCGTAGTGGAAAAGTTATATTCGGTGTTGACAAATTATTCGATAGCAAGAAAAAGGCTCAATTAATACTAATCTGTTCAACACAAAATGACAAAGTAACTAACAAGGTAGTTAGATACGCGAAGAATGAAAATATTTCTTGTATCAAATTAAAAGATTTGGTACTTGGAGAACTTGTTAGCAGAGACAATTGCAAAGTTATAGGTATACTTGATTTAAACTTAGCTCAAGCTGTTAAGAATGAATTTCAAATGGAAAGTGAGAACAATTAAAGGTGGTAAACATTGGAAAAACAAGAAACAAATAAGAAAGCATCAAATTTTGAAAATTTAATTACTCTTAATAATATTAGGCGCGGTAACGAGCTTAATACTATTGTTGCGGGTATTTCTAAATCAAAGAGTATGCTAGAAAATCTTTGTAAAAATCTTAAAAAGCACGAGCAAAACTTAAAATCAAAACCTGCTGTTGCAAAAGTTCCTGCAGAAAAGCCTGTTGAGAAAGTTGAAGTTAAACCTGCTCCACAAGTATCTTCTGAGAAGGTTAATGTTGAAAGACCTAGAAATTTTGAAGGTGATAAGAAGAAAGAATTTTCTAAAGGTAAAGATAATGTTACTTTCAACAAAGTTCCTGCAAAAGATGGCAACAGATTTAATAGGGATAGAGATAACAACAATCAAAGACCTATGCAAAATCGTGATGGCAAACCTTTTGAGAAAAAGACTAACTTTGTTCCTAGAGACAATAATGGATTTAAACCAAAACAAACTTCTAAGCCTGAAATTGTAGAGACTATTGTTGCTAAGCCAGAAAGAAACTTCGGTAATAAGAACAAAACTAAGACTTTTGATACTGAGAAGAAGGAACTTAGCAAAAAGGCTAAGATGAAGATGGGTTATATCGACTATGATGATAACTACAGTATTGATGGCGAAGAGAGAATGGGTAGAGTTAGAACTAAAGTTAAGAAGGCTAAAGTTCAAACTGTTATTGAGAAAACTGTTATTGATAAGGCTGTTATTGATACACCTAATCTAACTGTAAAAATTCTTTCAGAGAAGATTGGTAAACCTGCAGTTGATATTATCAAGAAGTTTATGATGCTTGGTATGATGCCAAATATTAACAGTGTAATTGATTTCGAAACAGCTGAACTTGTTGCTCAAGAATTTGGTGTAACTCTAGAACAAAAAGTTGCTAAGAACTTCGAGGAGACATTACTTGAGAAGTTCAGTGAGCAATCTCACTCTAGAGAGGCTAGACCTCCAGTTGTTACTGTTATGGGTCACGTAGACCACGGTAAAACATCACTTCTTGATGCTATTAGAAATACTAATGTAATTCAAGGCGAAGCTGGTGGTATTACACAACATATTGGTGCATATACAGTTGATTGCAAAGGTCAATCTATTACATTTATTGATACTCCAGGACACGCAGCATTTACTGCTATTAGAGCAAGAGGTGCTCAACTAACAGATGTGGCTGTTCTAGTAGTTGCTGCTGATGATGGTATTATGCCTCAAACTGTTGAAGCAATTAATCATATCAAATCTGCTAATTGTCCAATGATTGTTGCAATTAATAAGATTGATAAGCCTGAAGCTAATATTGATAGAGTTAAACAACAACTTACTGAATATAATGTTGTTCCTGAAGAATGGGGCGGAGATGTTATCTGTGTGCCTATTTCTGCTAAGAAAAATATGAATATTGACAACTTGCTAGAAAGTATTCTTCTTGTTGCTGAAATGCTTGAACTTAAAGCTGATAGCACTCAAGAAGCTAGTGGTACTATTATCGAAAGTAAAGTTGACAAAGGTAGAGGTATTGTTGCTACTATTCTTATCAAAAATGGTACTCTTAAAGTTGGAGACTTTGTAGTATGTGGTGTTGCTTCTGGTAGAATTAGAGCTATGATGGACTATAAAGGTAATAATGTTAAGGCTGCTGGTCCTAGTATGCCAGTTTCAGTACTTGGTCTAAATATTGTTCCAGATGCTGGTGAAATGGCTTATGTAGTAGACGAAAAGATGGCTAAGAATATTATTGATGAGAGAACTAGTAGACTTCAAATGGAGAAGATTGAGAAAGGTACAGGCGTTACCTTCGAAGACTTCTTACAACAATCTGCTGATAACGAAGTTAAAGTTCTTAAGGTTATTATCAAAGCTGATGTTAAAGGCTCTTGTGAAGCAGTTAAGATGACTCTTGAGAAAATCCATAATGATGAGGCTAAGGTTCAAGTAATTCACTCTGGTGTTGGTGGAATTAACGAAAGTGATGTTATTCTTGCTAATGCAAGTAAAGCAATTATTATTGGATTTAATATTAAGCCTGAAGCAAAGGCTAAACAAATGGCTGAAAGAGACAAAACAGAAATATTCCTATGTAAAGTTATTTACGAAGCTGTTGATGAGATTACTAATAGAATTAATGGTATGCAAGCACCTAAGTTTGAAGAAGTTATTACTGGTCATATCGAAGTTAGACAAATCTTCAAGATTAGTAGTGTTGGTAATATTGCTGGTTCGTATGTTACAGATGGTCTTGTTAATAGAGATAGCAAAATTAGAGTGTTCAGAAAGGGCGAACTTGTTATTGATACTTCTATTGATACATTGCAACATCAAAAAGACCAAGTTAAGACTGTTAAACTTGGATTTGAGTGTGGTATCAAATTAAAAGGCTTCAATGACATTGAGGTTGGCGATATTCTAGAAGCTTATGAATTAAAACAAATTTAGGAGAAATTATGAGCGAGAGAATTTTAAGAGTAAATAGCGAAATACAAAAAGCAATTAGCGAAGTTATTGCTACTGAACTTAAAAATCCTATGATTAAAGGTCTAATTACTGTTACTAAGGTTGATACTACAGCAGACTTAGACCAATCAAAAATCTATCTTTCAATCTTTGAAGAAGATACTAGAGAAGATGTTTTTAATGCAATCAAACATTCTGCTGGATTTATCAGAAGAGAGGTTGCTAGAAGAGTTGACCTTAGAAAAACTCCATTTTTAACATTCTTTCTAGATAATAGTTATGACTACGGCAAGAAAATTGACGAAGCTATTAACAAAATTAATGAAGATAGAAATAATTAATGATTTAAACAACTCTGCATTTTGTAGGGTTGTTTTTGTTTTTAAATTCCTAATTTTTTAGGTAAATCAAATATATTTAATTTAATATTT
>JAZLDP010000146.1:0-3841 GCA_045614835.1 Clostridia bacterium
TACAATATAACTAGTAGAATAATTAACATTAGAAACATAAACTTTCTCATTAGTATAGCGGTTTTTTGTGGTTACTTTTACGCCTTTTCTTTTCTCGCTAGTGTTTAGTTTTCTTTGTTTGATATATACATAATTTTCTTCTTTTTCGCTGTCATACTCGGTAATCTTTAAGTCCAATCCATCATCATTATGGAAGGTGTTTTTGTTGGATATTTCGCCGAACTTGTTGCCTAGTTTGAAGATTGTGTCTCCAGTATTAACACCATTACATTGTAGGTTGATAGGAGTGATTTTTGAGAACTCGTAATCGGTAGAGATAACTTGTCGGTCTCTAACATAAGAGTAAACACCATAAGTGTCGGTATCTTCGTTAACAACTAGTACTGTTCCGTTACTATAGTAGGTAGGGTTGCTATCATTGTAGATTGATACATTGTTAGCAGGACTAACTACTCTTAACTTGGTGTGATTGTTGTAGGTAATAACACTAGTAGGTGTCATATCTAGTCGTCTTCTAGTTGCGGTTATAATTGCTGCAATTGATACTGTTAGAAGTACTGCTACACATAGAACACTTGTAATTATTATCCATAATTTTTTCTTAGTTATTGGTTGTTTTTCTTTTGTAATTTGTGGCTTTGTTTCGGCAGTATCTTTCTTAGATGTTTCTACTTCATTTCCTTTTGTAGTTGGTTTTTTGACTGTTTTGCTTTCAGTTTTTGGGGTAGTAGTTTTTTTCTTGTCTGCTACTTCGGTTAGTTTGTCTTTTGTTGGCATACTCTCCTCCTAAATAATTTGTTTTGGTGTTAGTTGGTTCTAGGTTCAATTTACTTGTGTTTTTGAGATTTTATACAACCAACACGCTTCTTCTTACACTTAAATTTTATTAAATTCCGCTATAAATGTCAAGTTTAGTGCGTTCTAGTTTGTGTTTTGTGTGAAAAAATTTACTAAGTTTAGTGGGTTTTGGCTGTTTTCATAGTTATTTTTAGGTAAATTAGACAAGATATATTAAATAATAAAAATATTATTTATGTATGCTAATTTAGTTTTTTATTTTCGACAAGATATGCTAAAATACTATAGGTGTATTATTTTATATACTATTTATTTGCGTGTGTGCGAGGGTATGCACGAGCAAATTATGAAATGGTAGATAGAGTTGCACTACCTAATTACTTAAAATTTATATAGGGTGAAAAAATGAGAAAGTTAAGAACATTATTATTCGCATTAGTACTAACACTTGTGAGCGTTTTTGTGAGCGCTTGTTCTTGTGGTGGCACAGGCGAAGGCGGTGGTTTGAATATTAACCACATTTACGCAGAGAGTATTAAATTACAATGCCTAACCAATAATGATAGTGTAAAGGGAGAGATTGACCCAGTCAGTCAAGACCTATACATAACCTGCCATATTGGAGATAGGTTCATAATAGAGTACGAGATTACTCCAAGCAATGCAACAACCACACAGGTTAACTGGTCGTTCGATAATGCTGGAGTAGGTATTGTAGAGCCTTACAAATCTGAGGGCTACACTCGTAACAAATCTACCAAGGAGCAAGTAGAGTTCGAAGCAAAGGCAAGAAGTGATAGTAAGTATAAGACAACACTTACCTTTACTATCCAAGACTTGAATAAGTCAGCGAAGGCATATATCGAAGTATATGACGCTGTAGCAGACTTATCTTCTTTCGTTACCCCAGAAAATGTTAACTTCGACACTAAGACTAATTCTCTTACTTGGTCAGCAGTTAACAAAGTAAAAGAGCCAGATGGTGATGTTGTTAATGCCAAAGTTTCTTCTGGATATCCTGTAGGTCTAACTGGTTATGAGATTATCAAACTTGACCCTGCTACCAACGAACAAGTTGGAGAACCAATTACAGTAGGTAGAGGAGTTACCACATATGCTGGACTAGAGGCTGGTGTGGATTATTCCTTCAAGGTTAGAGCTCTTGGTGATGGACTTAATGTTAATTCTGGAGAATTCACTGAGCCATTTAAGTTCTACAAACTAGAGACAATCAGCGAACTTGCTAACCAACAAGATAACAAATTCGGTGGTACTGGTAATATTAGTTTCAAAGCACCACTAAGAAGCACTAAGAGTACATTCTACTATTTCGGTCTTGCTAATGCTAATTCTTATGAGCCATTTGAAATGACTACTGCAAGTTCTTTAACTGATAGAGTTAGTTACACCCTTTCTCATAATTATTTCTTAGACAAATCAAACAGCGATAAATATAACATTGAAGTTATATCTTATCCAGAAAACTTCAATTCATCTAAGGGCTATGCAGACATAGACGGTGTTAGATATTATCCAAGTGATGCAACTGCACCTTATGCTATCCAAAAACTTGTTAAACCAAATATTGAATTAGCTACTAGTACAGGTACAATCAGTATTGACAATGTAACTTTCGCTAATAGCAACCTATCAACTTATGTATCTCTAGGTATTGCACAGGAATATCCTTCTAGTTATACACAAGGCTACTATTACAAGCTATTCGTAGAGGGTTCATTACAAGAACCTATCAAAGAGGGTTATGTTAGTGATGGCAAGATTTCTCTAGAAGGTAGAAATAGTCTATCATATGTTCTAGAGGTTACAACTACAGGTAATGAGAACACTATTTATAGTACTACCGAGACTTTCAGCTTTAATGTTCTTGCACCTTTAACTGATGAGAACATTACTCTTCAAGATGATATTATTCACCACGATACAAACTTCACAACTGGTGGTATTGAACTATTCTTTGTATCTAAAGATGCTACTAAGAAACAAGAATATTCTGTTCGTTCAGTAATTGATGTTGACAATGCTACAGACTTCAATATTCAAGAGTTAGGTCTTAATGCTGGTGAGTATGATGTTTATGCTAAGAGTATGAGTTATATCTATGAGTCTTATCAAAATGCATCAGTAGTTCCTTCAACATTTGAGAAAATATTCTCAATTGAAGTTGTTCCTACTGTTATATCTAATAAGATAGATAAAGATGGCGTTATCTATTTTGAGAAAATAACATATAGTGATATGTATGAGACTGACCCTAATGAAAAATTGAAATTTTTTGAAAATTATCAAATTATCGTTAATAGAAAACGTCTAACAGATGTTGAATACAAAGAAGAGCAAGTAGTTAATATCTATGCTCCAACACCTGAAAATATTCAAAATGGATTATTGACTTATGAAGTTAGTTATACTGACGATAATAAAAAAATAAGATTTAATGATGAAGGGCACAATGCAAGAATTAGTATTGAGAAAGTTGTGGAAACTTATATTGACAAATATCCTGATTTAGAAGAAAGTGGTTTAGCAGGTTTCTTCAGTAGTGATTACCAATTCATTTACTCAATTGTAACAGTTGGTGATGATGTTAATGGTAATAATGTTATCAGTTCTTCTCGTACAACAACTTTTGAAATTCAAAGATATGCTTCAATCTCAAATCTTACATTAAACGATAACAGTTTAAACAATTTAAATGATAAAAAATTTGTATTTGATAAAGTTAATGAAAACAGCACTCAACAATATACAGTTTACCTTTATACTTACGACAAAGACAGTGGAGAACTTAAAAATAGTTATGAATTTAAGAGTGTGGTAGGTACAATTGTTGGCGAAGATAAAGCGGAAATCGCTGTTAATAAGTTAACCGTTAAAGATGGTACTGCTAAATTCATTGATTTAATCAACCCAGAGGCAATTAATCAAGTTGCAATTAGTGTCTTGGGTTCAGAGGGCAGAGTTAATAATCCAGCAATATTGAGTTCGCTTCCACTTGCTGAAACCTTCTACTTCACCTCAACTC
>JAZLDP010000147.1:0-5536 GCA_045614835.1 Clostridia bacterium
CCCCTGTATGCGTGTGTTCTTGTAGTATATATAAGTTATGTAGTAGATGGTGCGTGGGCGTTAAGATGGTAAAGTCAATGAAGTCTATACAAATAAAATTTTGCGTGTGGGGGCATAAATTCAGCCGAGCGTGCGTATATGCGTGCAATCATCGTTTCGGTCATCATCGGTCATCGTTCAGTCGCTATCCATCATCTATCCAACTCTATCTTGGTGGCTTTAGTGCTTTTATTACTATTAATACATATAATTACTACATATATACTTATACATACTGAATAATACTTATATACTACTATTCATATTGTTGAATTGAATTTGTTTGTATTGTGATTGTCAAATTTCTCTCGCAGGTATAAAAGGGCAAAGGTCTTGTAAAGAAAATATATTGACACGATTAATTTGATAATGTATCATGTAGGCAAGCGAGGTAAAGAAAATGGAAAACGCAAATTTAAAAAACGCAATCGGCTATTGCAGGGTGTCAACCAAAGAACAGGGCGACAAGTTTGGTATCGAGGCACAAAAAGAAGCCATCGAGGAATACGCAAACAAGAATGGTTTTAAAATCATTGATTGGGTCGCTGACAATGTTAGTGGTGTCGTTGAGGATAGAGATGGTTGGAATAGAATTATTGTTGACCCAAAAGTCCAAAACCCACCTTATCAAGCAGTTATCGTATTCAAGAGCGATAGAGTGGCAAGAGATTTAAAACTCTACTTTTACTTTGAATGGTTATTACTTAAAAAGAATGTCGAACTCATCTCGGTCAATGATGGTTTCCCCGATGTTCCAAATGAATACAAGGGCATTATCAAGTCATTTATCTTGTTCAGTGCCGAGCAAGAGAGAAACAATATCACATTAAGGACAAGTGGTGGTCGCACCATTAAAGCCAAAACAGGTGGATATGCAGGTGGTGGCGTTCCTTATGGTTATAAAGTTGTTGATGGCGAGTTAGTCATTGATGTTCACGAAGCCGAAGTAGTTAAACTTATCTTTGAAATGCGTAATCAAGGCAAGTCTTACTATGGTATCGCTAACGAACTAAACGCTCGTGAACTCTATACACGCAAAGGTGGTCTATGGTGTCAGCAAAAGACATTCCTTATCATCAAAAATGAAAACACCTATCGAGGACTTTATCGCTATGGTAAAGCAAGAGAATGGGTCAAAGGAAAACACGAGGCAATCTTGAAATAGTGTTATAATTATATGTGTATGCAATAGGGCATACTCAAAAGCAATAGGGCTTCTATAAATATTTATGGAGGTCTTTTTTAATGGCTGATTTGTTTTATCAAGTATGTAATATTGCTAGGAAAGAAAATGGAAACAACCTACAAACCATCAATGACCTTTTTTATTTAAGTAAAAATGAGTTAGAAAAAGGCAATAAAGATAAAGGTTTGAAGTATTGTAAGTCGTTAAAAAACCTCATAGATGAACTAATTAAAGGTCAAAAATGCTTAAATAAAGCAAAAATATACAATAAAATCTTCGATATTTTAGTTTTGGAAACACCTTACTCATTTGATAGTTATTTTCAAGCGTTAGAATGGGAAAGACCTGTCGAGGAACAATTTTACCTACCTCGTAGAGAAGTGTTGATGAAGTTTGGAATTATCCAAGCGTTAGAAGATTTAATCATCAACGATAAATTAGATGAGTTATTTACATCTTTCCCTGTGCGTGTTGGTAAATCAACACTCGCAGTTCTTGTCATTACTTGGATATTAGGTATGGAAAGTCAAAGGACAAACCTATATATATCCAATAGTGGTGTTTTGGCTACAACCTTTTACGAGGGTGTAAGGACAATTCTTGGCGATGACTTCACTTATCAATGGGCTAAAATCTTTCCAAAAACAAAATTCAATTCTCGTGAGATGTGCAATTCTAAAGACACTCAATTAGATACAGGAACAAATAAACGCTTCCATAGTTTTACTGCACGCTCTATTGATGGCTCATTGAATGGTGCTTGCGACTGCGATAGATTGCTAATTTTAGATGACCTAGTTAATGGCATTGAAGAAGCGATGAATGTTAATCGTTTGCGTTCATTGTGGCTAAAAGTCAATAGTGATGGCTTATCTCGTGCGAAATTAAAAGCAAAAAAATGGTGGATAGGCACTCGTTGGTCTATTTATGACCCTATCGGTATTCGCTTACAAATGGTTGGCGAGGACAACCCTAGAATTAAAAACATCGTTATTCCTGCATTAAACGACAACGATGAGAGTAATTTCAATTATTTATACAATGTCGGATTTGATACTAAATTCTATCTTGAAAAAAGAGCGAGTTATGAGAATAGCGATGATATTGCCTCTTGGAAAGCCATCTATCAAGGCGAGCCAATCGAAAGAAGTGGCTTATTATTCCCATACGAAGAAGAAAGGACTTGGGCTGGCGAGTTGCCAAAAGATATACAACCCACTAATAAATATGCTTTTGTTGATATTGGTTGGGGTGGTGGCGACTACACTTGTATGCCTATTGTCTATCAATATGACACCGAACTATATTGCGTTGATATTGTTTTCAATAACGGAAATAAGAAAATAACGCAACCTTTAATCGTTGAAGCAATAGAAAAGCACAAATTATCTCGTGTTAAATTCGAGAAGAATAATGGTGGCGATGGCTACAAAGAAGATGTCGGCAGGTTGCTTAACGAAAGAGGAATACCTTGCCTATTAACAAGTGCTTTTGCCTCTAACCAAACAACGAAAGAGATGAAGATTTTTAACCATGCACCCGAAATTAGGCAAATAAACTTTTTAGCAAGAGATAAACGCTCGATTTCTTATAACAAAGCATTAGAGCAATTACACTCATTTACCATTCAAGGCAAAAACAAACATGATGACTGCCCCGATAGTCTTGCCGAGATATGCGAAATGATAAATGAAATCGTAAGAAAAGTAGAATATCAAGTGTTTGAACGCATATTTTAGAAAATCTACAAATTTGAACAAGCGTTTAAAAGGTCTTTTAGTAATAATTAAGGTAGGAAACAATCGAAATGGCAAACGAAATTCAATTAAATGGTCGCAAAATCATATATAGTCCATACGAAAGTGTTGATGATAGCAATATCGTTGAAATTTTAACTAACGCATATTATTTACATCTCACTAACGCTACACAAATTGAGTATTTATATAACTATTACAAGGGTATTCAACCTATTTTGATGAGAACAAAAAAGGTAAGAACTGAAATTAACAACAAAGTTGTTGAAAATCACGCTAATGCCATCGTTCAATTCAAGACAGGTTATTTGCTTGAAAAACCTATCCAATATGTCGCTCGCAAGGAAGAAGTCGATAACGAAAGTATCAGTTATCTCAATGATTGCATGGTTATCGAAAAGAAAGAAAGCAAGGACAAGAAACTTGCTAACGACCAAGCGATTTGTGGTGTTGCATATAGATTATGCTTACCAAATAAGAGATATGAATTAGGTTATAGCAGTCCATTTAGGGTTTATGATGTCAGCCCAAAACACGCATTTGTAGTCTATTCCACTGCGATAGGCAACGAGCCATTAGTCGGTGTTGTTTATTACACAAGAAAAAATGCTTTAGGAAACGAAGAAGTTGTCCTACAAGCATATACAAAAGACTACTTATATATCTATGTGAATGGCGAAGAAACTTTTAGAAGTAAAGAGCCACACTTATTCAATGGAATACCACTTATTGAATACCCATTCAACTATGAGAGAACAGGTGCATTTGAACTTGTTATCCCATTACTCAACGCTATCAACCTTGTTCAATCGAATAGATTAGATGGTGTTGAACAATTTATCCAAGCACTCTTGATTTTCAAGAATGTTGACATCAAAAAAGATGATTTAACTGCCTTGCTCGAATTAGGTGCTATCAAAATCAAAGATGATGGCGAACTCGAAGCAAATGTCGAATATTTGACACAAGAACTCAACCAAGAACAAGTCCAAAAACTCAAAGATGATTTATTGGAAGTTGTCTATAAAATCGTAGGTATGCCATTAGACAAAGGTGGTAGCACAGGAAATAGTCAAGGTGCTGTCATTATGCGTGATGGTTGGTCGGCAGTTGAAGCAAAAGCACAAGAAACCGAACTTATGTTCAAATCTAGTGAAAGAGATTTCTTGGCGATAGCGTTGGGTTATATGAAGATACTCACTGCTAGAAAATATCAATTATATTTAAGCGATATTGAAATTAAATTTACTCGTAGAAATTACGAAAATACATATCAAAAAACATTAATTCTTGATGTTATGCTTAAAAACCCCAAGATTGCGCCTCGTTTAGCGTTTGTCGTATGTGGCTTATTTAGCGATAGTGAAAAAGCGTTTGGAGAAAGTGAAGAATATTATAAATCTTGGTTAAAAGAGCAACAGGCATTAGTCAAGAAAGAAGAAGTCAAAGAGGAGGTTGTAATAGATGGCAATTAGTCCTCTCACGCTCACACAAGATGATATTAAAACTATCGTTGACATCTTAAATAGAGGTCATAACTGCGAAATAAAAACTGAAAAAGATAGAGTTGTTATTCTTGAAATTAAGAAACATCTCATCGCTAAAAAGCCAATTCTCTAGTAGATAGGCAAAACTCAATATAGCAATAGGGCTATACATAAGGTCAAAAGGGACACCAAAAGGCAACTGAAAATGTTGTTATTCAAGGTGTGTTTTTTAGATAAAAAGTGTAGAGAAACACTATAAAATCGCACCATCTCGTAGAGAAACGAGAATAAACAAGTCGCAAGGAGGTAAACGAAATGGCGTTTACAAAAGAACAATTAGCCAAGTTAGGCATTACTATCGAGGAAGATAGTATCGAAGAAGCAAAAGCATTTGAACTCATCGAGGCAAAGACAAAGGAATTATCCAATGACAAAGCCAAACTCAAAAAGAGAACTGATGAATTATCAAGTGAAATAGCCGAAAGAAAAAAAGCCGACATCGAAAAGTTAAGCGAAGATGAAAAAACCAAACTTCACTACGAAGAAATCGAAAAGGCAAACAAAGAACTATCCCGTAAACTCGCTCGTAATGACAAAATCAACGATTTAATGGGTATTGGCTACGATAAAGACCTCGCCACTAAATATGCCGAAGCCGAATTAGATGGCAAGTCAACTATCGAATTTCAAAAGCAGTTTATGGAAGCCAAATTAGAGGCACAAAAACAAGAACTTTTGAAGAATACAACCGACCCAAAAATCAACGCCCAAAATGATAAGGGCAAATTCACAAAAGAGAACTTTAAAAAGGGTTTGATTAGTATGGAAGAAATGAACACTCTCAAACAAACCGACCCTGCGACATATAACGAAATCATCAAAGGTTAGTCGAAAGTCCTCTTACATCTCAAATCAATATAGGAGGAAAAGTAATTTATGAAACAATTTGATTTGAAAAATTGGAATGATGAGGTATTTCTTGCCTATACAAGACAAGTTGCCGACCCAATCAAAACATCTTTAATTGAAGCAGGCGTTTTCTATGAAGATGAAGAAATTAGTGCTAA
>JAZLDP010000148.1:0-4662 GCA_045614835.1 Clostridia bacterium
AATTATCTTACTTGGAATACATTCATCTCTAAATGACAATAACTTTTCAATGTAATTAAATAACAAGAAAAAGAACAGCGAATAATCCGCTGTTCTTTTTTTTATTTATTAAAACTTCTCTTTGCGTCTTTCCCATTTTAGATTAATATTTGGTGCTGGACTTAAGTCTAAGTCTGCAAGTCCTTTGCCTGAGATTAACATATAGTATCCCTCACAAGCTATCATACCACCATTATCTCCAGTTAACTTTAATTCTGGATAGTACACCTTAATTCCGTTCTTCTCTCCCTCTTCTTGAAGGCGTAATCTAAGTTGTGAATTAGCAGAAACACCACCTCCAACTACTAGAGTTTTTTCTTTATATTTTTTACAAGCAGAAATACTCTTTCTAACTAACTCCTCTACTACTTGTGTCTGCATAGAACAACAAATATCTTCTACAGGAATTACTTCGTTCTTTTGTTGTAATTTATGAATATAATTAATAATACTAGTCTTAACTCCACTAAAACTGAAATCAAATGTTTTAGGTAATATCTCGTGCACAATGAAAGGTATATTATTTTGTCCCTCCTTGGACTTTTTGTCAATAACTACCCCTCCAGGATAACCTAAACCCAAACATTTTGCCACTTTGTCATAACACTCACCCACTGCATCATCAATAGTTGAGCCAAGTAGAGTATTCTTGTAATAGTTATTAACTCTAACTAGCGCTGTATGTCCACCACTAACAATTAGAGACACAAATGGTGGTTCAAGTTCTGCGTGATTTAGGTAGTTTGCACTAATATGTCCTTTGATATGATTAACAGCAATTAGCGGTATTTGAAGAGCATAAGCAAGAGCCTTTGCATAATTAACTCCTACCATTAATGCACCAACAAGACCTGCACCATAAGTTACTGCAATTGCATCAATATCTTGAAGTGTAACACCTGCTTTTGCAATAGCCTCATCAAGAACACTATCTATAGCAAGTAGATGGTTTCTACTAGCAACCTCAGGAACAACACCACCAAACCTTGCGTGAATTTCGATTTGAGTTGCAATCACATTACTAAGTAGCTCTCTACCATTTTTAACAACAGCGATACTTGTCTCATCACAACTAGTCTCTATTCCAAGAACTAATATATCTCTATTTTTGTAATTCTTTTTTAAATCATCAAATTTAGTTTTAACTATATCTCTATACATAACTTTCAACTCTCTATCTTTAGTTTCAATATATCTATTTAGATTGTAAAAGGAATTCTCCAAAAACACAATCAAATTAATTAATAAGTTTCAAAAATTCAAACACGAAGTCTTTGATATTACCATCCATTACACCATACACATCACTAGTCTCAAAACCAGTTCTATGGTCCTTAACCATAGTATACGGACAGAAGACATAACTACGAATTTGACTACCCCACTCAATCTTCTTGGCATCACCTTTAAGAGACAAACTCTCTTGCATCTTCTTATCTATCTCGAGAGCAAGTAGTTTGGTCTTCAACATAGACATAGCGGTTTCTCTATTCTTAATTTGTGAACGCTCTTGTTGACAAGCAACAATGATACCAGTAGGAATATGTGTAATTCTAACTGCACTATCGGTAGTATTAACATGCTGACCACCAGCACCACCACTACGATATACATCTACTTTCAAATCTTCAGTCCTTATCTCAACATTAACATCTTGAGAAATTTCAGGCATAACCTCGACTGAAGCAAAACTAGTATGTCTGCGCTTATTGCTATCAAATGGTGATATTCTAACAAGTCTATGAACACCCATTTCAGACTTTAAATATCCATAGGCGTTCTCGCCATCAATCTTTAGAGTTACGCTCTTAACACCTGCGCCATCACCATCAATAGTATCTAGAATGCTGACTTTGAAGTTGTTTTTGGTAGCAAACATTTGATACATTCTTTGTAGCATTGATGCCCAATCACACGCCTCAGTTCCACCAGCACCACTATGAATTTTGATAATAGCATTATTATTATCATACTCACCAGAAAGAAGTGTTGCAATATATAGTTCAAATATATCTTTCTTTAAAACCTCAAGACCATTATTGATATCCGCAACTAGACTTTCATCTCCCTCTAGTTCGCATAGAGCAATATAATCAGTCATATCTTGAACTCGTTTTTGAAGAGCATCTAGTCCCTCTACTTTGTCAGTAATTACCTTCAAATCTTTATTAATCTTACTAGCAAGTGCAGGATTGCTATAAATGTCTGGGTTAAGAGAGGCCGCTCTCTTCTTCTCAATCTCTACTTTTAAATTATCGACATCAAAGACAGTCAGCAACAATTTTCAAGTTGCCGACTACTCCACTAAGTATTTCTTTTTGCTCATTTAGAATTATCATATTATATCCTCTTATATCTTGCGAATAATTAGTACTAATCATATATATCCATTATCCTAATTATTTCGCAAATTAACTTTTACAAGTGTAATTATATCACTAAGTATTATTTTTTGCAACTAACAAATATTAACTATAAAGATGCAAAGAAAAAACACTTCATATAAATCCCCAATTATCTACATAAAGTGTTTATCAAGCAATTATTAATCAGCTAGTTCTGTTTCGTTCTCGCCCATAATCTCTTTCTTAGCAAGAGCAAGTTTTAATTCATATTTCTTTCTAATAGCATCAGTTACAGCAAGTCCTGCCATACTAGCAACTGCACCAGCACCAAAAGTTGGAATACCTTTATTAAATAAAGTATCAGCCATATCTTTAGTTTTCTTATAACCATCAATTGTAGTAGAAAGTTTTTTGTCTCCTGCAGTTTCAGAAAATCTAATTACCTCTCTTTGAGAATAGATAGCATCATATTGTGCCTTATATTCAGCATATCCGATTTCGCCTCTTGTGAAACTATCAGTTAATTGTCTTGCTCTTTCTCTAGCATATGCTTGGAAGTCATCTCTTTCGTATACTGCCTGAGAAGTATTATCAATAGACAAATCAGCAACTAAAGCAGCAGTTCCTCCCATTGCAGAAGCAAAAACAGCAGCCCCTGCTGTTATTCCTGCAAGAAGTAATGCACCATATTCAACATCTTTGGCTCTATCTACTTTCTTATTTAAATCCATAGCTTGTTCTTGTAGAGTTTTCTCTTTCTTAATTCCCATAATTTATTACCCCTTGCAATTAATCTGCCATTTCACTTAATTGTTCTTCAACAACATCAAGTTTTCTTTCATTTCTCTTCCTGATTATTTCAGCTGTCGCACATACTGTTCCACTTGCGATTGCTGTAACCAAACATGTTGGCATAACTTCATTTAATGTTGAAATAGAATCATCCCATTGTTTATTATACTCTGCAACTGCAGAACTTAAACTTTCATCTTTTGCAGTTTTTGAATATTCAATAACCCCTTGGGTAGTATATATTGCCGCATGTTGCTTTTTGAATTCATCATAACTAATTTCTCCACTAGTTAATTGGTCAAATAAAGCCTTTTCTTTTGCTCTAGCAAAGTCATAAAATTTATCACTCTCATAAATACCACTAGCCACCGCATTAAATTTTTTAGTGGCCATAACACCTGTACTTGCACCAGAACAAGCAGTAGCAATAGTTGCAACTGTAAATCCAGCAGCAGCAATTCCTGCCATCATTTCAACACCCTTAGCAGCCACAATTTTATTTACTAATTCATTTTGTTTATTCTCAAATCTTGCTTGTCTTCTACTTTCCATAATTATATCCCCTTAGTTTCCCCAAATTGTAAATTTAGTTTAACATAAAAGTTTAGTAATTTCAATACCCATTTAAAAAATTTTTCCATCACAATGCATCATAATAGAACCTATTATTTACTCCCTTTCTTTTGCGGCAATTTGAAGAATTTATGGGGGTATTGAACTATCAATTAATATATGATATAATATATAATAAGGATTGTGGGGTTAAAAAATTATGATTAAAAATGTATATGATTATTTCGAAAATTTACACAAGAAAGACTTGCCTCGTAATGAGCACAGTTTGATTTTGGATAATGAAGTAATTACTAAAATTGACAATAGCGGTTATGTTCGTAAATACGGCAGACCTAATCTTTCTATTGATGGAACACCTTATCACGCAAAGAGTATGAACAAACTTCATCCAATAATGGAATTTGCAACAGGTAAAATGTATAACAAGATAGGAATACCAACTATTCCAATTTATTCTCTAGCAACTCCAGAAGATGCTTCAAGCGAGTTTAAACTGATTAGTCAAAACCTTCACTCTATAAAGGACCTAATGTTTACTATCGCTGGTGAAATAATCAAAACTAAAGATATCAGCCATTATAGAATTATCAATGACTACAAATGGGCAATCTTCTACGACCAAGAATTGAAAGATATTTTCTTAAGATATATGACACCAGAATGTCTAGAGATGCTAGGTACTCTATATCTAATAGATGAACTAAGAACAGAGGTCGATAGACACGAAGACAATTACTTCTTTGTCAAAGGTCCTAACGACCGCAAATACAAAGGTATTATTGCTCTAGACAACGAATTAAGTGCGTTACTTTTGGCAGATAAAATTCCTAACACTCAAGGTAAATTCAAAGACTTCTTAACACACCCTTACTTTTCGTACACACCTTTATGTTGTTCATCTCTATCAATG
>JAZLDP010000149.1:0-6904 GCA_045614835.1 Clostridia bacterium
TAGCAAATACAAAAACTATGTAAACATTACCATTGAGAAAGGAGAACAAAAGAGGTCTATTCCTGTAGAATTCAAAGTAGTCGATACTATCAAACCAGTTATCGTATTGATTGGTAATTCTTATGCTTATTCTTCTCAAAACAAAGAATATAACGACCCCGGTGTAATTGCTTATGACCCAGCAAGTGTTGGAGATGAGAGCGGAGATGATTACACTCAACAAGTTGTAAAAACTAGTGATTTGGATATAACCGAATTAGGTGTTTATACAATTACATATACTGTTACTGATATAGCAGGTAATAGCACCAGCATTACAAGAAAAGTCGAAATCAAAGAAAGAGTACTTGATAGAATTGTTCTTAGAACTAACTCTCATGAATTGAAAGATGGCGCAGACATTATACTTAGTATTCAACCAGATACAGGTGTTGATATTAGCAATTACAAAGATATTCAATACTACTGGTATATTAATGGAACATTCTTCCAAAAGACACTTGGAGATAGTACAACTGGTGCGAGTACAATTACTATCGTTGGAGATGCTAGTGCAAACCAACAAATAACAGTCAAAATGATTGCAACTCAAAAAGAAGACAATGCAACCATTGAACTATACAGTGATAGATTAGATTTAATTCTAGAAACATCACTTAACAATAACGAAACCCTAATCCTAGCTGCTGCAGTTGCAGTACTAGCAATAATACTAACAATTACAATTGTTGCCTTAATTAAATATACAAAGGGCAAGAAGAGAACTCACTACAAAAAGAAAAAGCCTTCTAAAAAAGATAAGAAAGGCAAAGAAAGTATGGACGCCTATAACAACAATGCAGACATTCAAGTATTCAAAGATTACACAGGTGTTCCAGGTGGAGGAAATGGTGAGGGTGGAGGAAATGCAAATTTCCGACCACCAGAGAATAACAACAATTCAATGGATAAATAATTCTATTCTCACTCACACAAAAATCTATTACTCAAAACTTCTAAAAGAAGCAACCAATAACACAAATTAAATTTGAATAATTTGCAACCAAAAAAAGAGTAGCGAACATATCGTTACTCTTTTTGGTTTTATACTGTTTGCATCTCCATTTCTTTAGGCTCAGCGTGATAGCCTGTTAACTTCTTCTCTTCCTTCTTCTCTGCCTTAGCACAAACATTTTCTGTAGTAGAAGAAAGACAAATATTCTCACTATTTATGCCAAGACCCATTAATATATTGTCAACAAAGGTAGTATTTTCTGACAATATCTTAATTTCATCTTTCAATAACGGTAGTAGAGAAACCATTTCGGTTGGTACAGATGTATCCATAGGAACAGCCTTACCTGCAATATGTGTTTCTACCATTTCTAGTCCATCAGTTGAAAGAATTCTAAGTAGGTCAAATATATATCTATCTAGATACACTTTGCCCTCATCATCTTCATCAATAATTAGACCTAATACTTCCTTTAATTTTGCGATTACTTTTCTCTTTAGTCTAGTTAGAGTTGTACTCTCTTTTGAGTGATACAAAGCTTCTGTTTCGGCTGATATTACATCTTGCAAAATATAAGATAGTTTAGTTCTGAAATATACTGTTAAGAACTCTCTTGTATTTAATCCTTCAAAGGTATCGGTAGTTCTAAAGAACACACTAGAAATTTTATCTTTCTTAGTAGTTACTGGAATTGGTTTTAGGCTAGTTCTTTCTCCTCCGAAAATGCTATATAGTCTACTAATATAATCAAACTCTTGTTTGCCTACACCATCTATTTCTAGAATATAATTAACATTACGAGTGAAACTTCTCTTCAGTTTCTTGACCTCTTCAGCAATATCAACGACCGTCCAGACATTATCTAGCATATCTTTTAGTTTGCGAATTCTTTCCTTATCTCTAGGTTCGGTATTTTCTAGTTCTTCAAGTTTGCTCTCGATTAACGCTACTGCATTTCTTTCAATCAAGTACTCTAAGTATTCGGTCGGTGTATAAGTTCTACCGTTACCACGCTTAACCATTTTCTCTTCATCTAGCATAAGTGCTTTTCTTAGGTACTCAACCTCTGCCAACTTCTCAGTTGCAGATAGAGCCTTACAGCGAGAATATAGATAAGTTTTATCAAGTGATGGTACTTCTCCAAAGCCAATATAATCATTAACCCTACCTAGCAGTGGACTAAGTTCTCCCATACCTTTAAATAGGCTCTTATTCTCTTCTCTAATATCTTCTATTGTAGACACAACACGACTTGCGTGTTCATAGTCTGTATAGATAGTAATAGTATCACAACGGAAGTCGTTATTAAGAATTTTAACAATAGCAGGTAATTCGTTTGAATACGCTCTATCTAAGAATATACTAGCGAACTCTAGTAGTGCATCTGCTTTTAAATTTAGATATAGTCTAACCGAATAATCGCAGTTAGGGAATATTTGGTTATGCAATTGGTCGGTTCTAATAGCAACGAAATATTTGTCATCTACTTTATTAATATACTGAATAGACATAGGAAGTACATCATCAAAGTTATGAGATTTAACCATATTAAGAACTGACTTGCCATCACTTAATTTAACGGGAGTATAAGCATACTCAGTAAGAAGTTTAACCGCACGAATATTTCTGTTAAAAGTGTTCTTATGTAAGAAATACCAATCACTATACACCTTAAGCAAGAACTCGTTCATTTCTGCATCATCTATCTTACCAGAACAAACCGCATCTTTGGTAATAAAGTGAGTATATATATCTTCATCTTTTAAAGACCTTACTTGTTCAATAATAGCCTTAGTTTCCACTCCTGTAACTGATGACAGGAACTCCTCTGCACATTTCTCCTTTTTACTTTTGCCCATAACTCCTCCTTTTCTACAACCAAAGTTGTAGGTCGTTAAATTAAAATATATTTATATACATTTGTTTTATTTTTTAGCCATATAGATTTTTATTATAGAAACAATTTTAAAATTGAGCAAATAAAATATAACAAAAACCTAAAAATATAGAGCAAAAAAATGGAAGAATACACAAATCACCCTTATATTTCAAAAGATAATTAAATTGTTTTCTTCCATTTTTTGCAAATAACCTGTAAAGGTTGATTAGAGTTGAACTCACATAAAGTGAGTACTATGATATTATCAAATATATCAACTCTTGACAACTAAATTATAGTAAGTTGTCTGGAGTATCTTTTCCTTCCTCTACATCAGCAGTTTCTTCCATTTCTAGTGGCATTTCAGTTGTACCAACTTCACCCTCCACTATGGTAGGTTCTTCTGGTAATTCTTCTAGTTCCTCTGCAAGTTTCTCTTCAGATTTGTCTGACTTGGTTACAGCAACGCACACGATACGAGATTTCTCTTTAATCTTCATAATCTTCACGCCCTTGGTATTTCTACCAATTTTGCTAATCTCTTCTGCAGAAACTCTGATAATTACACCATCATCTGCAATAAGCATTACATCATCATCATCTGATACTTGTTTTAGGTTAACTAGTCCACCAGTTACCTCATTGAATATTCCCGCTTTTATTCCTTTACCATTTCTACCTTGTAATCTATATTCGCTTTCACTAGTACGCTTACCATATCCATTTTCAGATACAGTCAACATATCAGCATCTGGTTTAATAACTATCATACTAACAATTCTCTCGTTCTCAGATAGTTTCATAGCTTTAACACCCATAGTATCTCTTCCAAGTACTCTTACGGTGTCCTCACAGAATCTAATACATTTACCTTCGCTACTAGCAACTAATACTTCATCTTTTTCTTTGGTTAATCTTACGCTAATAAGAACATCTTCTTCATTAAGTTTGATAGCAATCTTGCCACCTTTTCTGATGCTCTCGAATTCGCTTAGGCGAGTTTTCTTGATAAGACCATCTTTAGTAGCCATCATTAGATATCCCTTATCTTCTGGTGTGATAGGAATAATAGTTGTGATTGCTTCATCTTTGTCTAATTGTAATAGGTTAACCATAGCTCTACCTTTAGCGGTCTTTTGAGCCTCTGGTACTTCATAACCTTTAATCTTGTATACTCTACCCTTAGTTGAGAAGCAAAGTAGGTCGTCGTGGGTTGAAGTAATGAAGATATCTTCTACGAAGTCTTCTTCCTTGGTCTTATGTCCAACAACACCCATACCACCTCTATGTTGTGCTTTGTACTCACTAACTGGAATTCTCTTGATATATCCACTATGAGTTAGAGATAATACAACTGTTTGTCTTGGGATTAAGTCTCCAATATCTAGACTTGTATAGTCAAAACTGATTTCTGTCTTTCTAGGTACACCATACTTAGTTTTGATTTCGATTAAGTCGCCCTTAATGATTTCAAGTATTCTAAGTTCGCTACCAAGAATTTCTTTGTACTCTTTGATAAGACCTTCAACTTCTTCAAGTTCGTTCTTAAGTTTCTCTACTTCAAGACCAGTTAACTTTTGAAGTCTCATATCAAGAATAGCATTAGCTTGTTTCTCATCAAGAGTGAATAATCTAACAAGTCTATCTACTGCATCTTGTTTGTCGTTAGCAAGTTTGATTTGGCGGATAACCTCATCAATATTCGCTTGAGCAATAACAAGACCTCTCAATATATGTGCTCTTGCTTCTGCTTTGTCAAGTTCGTACTTAGTTCTACGAGTAATAACTTCCTTTTGGAAATTGATATAGTGAACAAGTATATCTTTAAGTGGTAATACCTTAGGTGTACCATCTACAAGCGCTAGGTTGATAGCACCGAAAGAGATTTGAAGTTGAGTGTGTTTGAATAGGTTATTAAGAACAACTTGTGCATTTGCATCACGCTTGACATCAATAACAATTCTCATACCCTCTCTATCACTCTCTTCCTTGATATCAGAGATACCTTCAATTCTCTTTGACTTAACAAGGTCAGCGATTTGAATAATAAGTTTAGCTTTGTTAACTTGATAAGGTATTTCGGTAATAACAATTCTTTGTCTATCGTTCTCTTCCTCGATTTCGGCTTTTGAACGAATAGTAAATGAACCTTTACCAGTAGCATACATATCTTTGATTCCCTTACCGCCAATTACTTGGGCTTTGGTTGGGAAGTCTGGTGCTGGGATATATTGCATCAAATCATCAACAGTTAGGTCTGGGTTGTCAATTAAAGCAACAACACCATTGATTACTTCGCATAGGTTGTGTGGAGGGATATTGGTTGCCATACCAACCGCAATACCATCACTACCATTAACTAATAAGTTTGGAAATCTACTAGGAAGTACAACTGGTTGCATCTCTCTACCATCAAAGTTAGGGTAGAAATCTACTGTCTCTTGGTGGATACCGTTAAGCATCTCACCTGCAATTTTGCTCATTCTAGCTTCGGTATAACGAGAAGCCGCTGGAGGGTCTCCATCGACAGAACCGAAGTTACCGTGTCCATCTACAAGAGGGCAATTAATTGTGAAGTCTTGAGCAAGTCTAACAAGTGCATCATAGATAGCACTATCACCGTGTGGGTGGAATTTACCCATAACTTCACCGATAATTGTTGCACTCTTTCTGAAAGGTTTGTCATTATATAGTCCTAAGTTATTACCCATAGCATAGATAATTCTTCTATGAACAGGCTTAAGACCGTCTCTTACATCTGGAATAGCACGACTAACATTTACTGCCATAGCATAGGCAATAAAGGATTTCTCTAGTTCTTCCTTGACTTTTACATCTAGGATTTTGCTATTGTCGATTTTACTAATAATTTCATCTAATTCCCTTTTATCCATATATAACTCCTATATTAAATGTCAAGGTCTTTAACTAAGGTTGCGTTTTCTTCGATAAATTGTCTTCTTTGCTCTACATCTTCTCCCATAAGTTTTGAGAAAGTTTCATCTGCAGCGAAGGCATCTTCCATAGTTACTCTGAATAATATTCTGTTCTCTGGGTTCATAGTTGTTTCCCAAAGTTGTTCTGCGTTCATCTCACCTAGACCTTTGTATCTTTGGATATCTACCTTAGGTCTATCAATACTGTCTAGGATTTGGTCTAATTCTTCCTCGCTATAAGCGTATAAGATTTGTTTACCATTAGCAATCTTGAATAGTGGTGGTTGTGCAATATACACATGACCATTTTCAATAAGTGGTTGCATAAATCTGAAGAAGAATGTTAGAAGTAATATTCTAATATGGCTACCATCTACATCGGCATCTGTCATAATAATGATTTTGTTATATCTAAGTTTCTCTTCGTTAAATTCGCTAGATACACCACAACCAAAGGCTGTAATCATATCTTTGATAACTTGGCTCTCTAGAACCTTATGAAGAGTAGCTTTCTCTACATTAATAATTTTACCTCTAAGTGGTAGAATTGCTTGGAAGCGTCTATCTCTACCTTGTTTAGCAGTACCACCCGCACTATCTCCCTCTACTAGATAGATTTCGCTACTTGCTCTATCTTTGCTAGTACAGTCAGCTAGTTTGCCTGGAAGAGTTGTACTCTCAAGAACACCTTTTCTTCTAGTTAGGTCTCTAGCGTTTCTTGCAGCATCTCTTGCTCTTTTTGCAGTGATACATTTAAGAACGATTTCTTTTGCAAGTGATGGGTTCTCTTCTAAGTAAGTACCGAACTTGTCTTGCATAGCATCTTCTACTATCTTCTTCATTTCTGAGTTGCCAAGTTTAGTCTTGGTTTGACCCTCGAATTGAGGCTCCATAAGTTTAACAGAGATAATAGCAGTAATACCCTCTCTAACATCATCACCAGATAGTTTCTCGCTCTCTTTAAGAATTCTATTAGCCTTGCCATAATCATTGATAATCTTAGTTAAAGAGTTCTTAAATCCAACTAAGTGAGTACCACCCTCTTCGGTATTAATATTATTAGCGTAAGAGTTGATAAACTCGTTATAACCATTG
>JAZLDP010000150.1:0-4019 GCA_045614835.1 Clostridia bacterium
TATCTCGAAAACAATTTAAAATTAATAAGGAAAAACTATGAAAAAACTGAGAGCTGTAGAAGAATTCAGTGTATTACTTGCAATATGTGACAATGAGAAGACTGAAGAATTAGACAAGTATTTAACTAGAAAAAGACTAAAAAACGGTCTTATGTTTATTGGTAAGGGTACTGCAGAGAGTGATATTGCCGACATATTTGGCTTTGGACTAAGCGACAAGATAATTGTGACCCTACTAGTTCCAGAGAGCAAACAAGAGAAAATTGCCAAAGATTTAACTGACTTCCTAGGTATTGAGAAGGATAGTTATGGACTAGTAATGCTACTAGAAACTAGCAGTGCTAGTACAGTAGTTCTAGATAGACTAGGTATAGCGGTTAAGTAATATTTAATTAGTATTTTATGGAGAAAAGATTATGGAAAAGACACTTTCTAGTTTGATTAAAGATAAAGAACCTGCACTTCACGATTTAATTGTTGCGGTAGTAGGTAGAGGTTTCAGTGATTATGTTGTATCTGCTGCAAGAGATGCAGGAGCAACTGGTGCTACTATTATCTATGGTAGAGGAACTAGTGATTATGATATGCAAGTAATGGGTATCCTATTACAACCAGAAAGAGAAGTTGTAATGATACTTGTGAAAAGAGAAGACCGCAAGAGGATAATGAAGGAAATTGTTGACAAGACTTCTGTAATTGAGGAGGGTAGAGGAATATGCTTCAGTCTACCAGTATCTCTTGTATATGGACTTGAGAGAGCAGAAGAGCATAAGAGAGCACAAATTCGTAGAGCAAAACAATTAGAGAAAGAGAAGTCTGCTAAGGCTGACAAGAAGGGCGAAAAGAAGTCTTCCAAAGGCACTAAGGCAGAAGAAAAGTAATGCTAATATATGTATAGATGATAGTATATATTTAGTATTAGCGATAATAAGTATTAATCAAAACAACACTTTGTTGAAGGGCAAGGTGTTGTTTTTTTTGTGTCAAATAACTGCAAAAGTTCATAAAATGAAGGGAAGAACTATTTTGAAAACGAGGAGAAATATATGTGTGGAATATTTGCGGTTAAGGGTAAGGATGCGGTTTCGAGAGCTTATGAGGGTTTAAGGAAATTGGAGTACAGAGGATATGATAGTTGTGGAATAGGGGTTGTTGGTAATGAGCAGATTGATTTATATAGAGTGGTGGGTTATGTAGATAATTTAGCAACTACTGGTGTACTAAATGTAGACAGCAAGATTGCAATAGCACATACTAGGTGGGCAACCAATGGTGGTGTAACCGAATATAATAGCCACCCACATAAGTCAGCTAGTGGGAGATTTGCAGTAGTACATAATGGAATAATTGAGAACGATAAACAACTCAAAGAGCAGTACTTATCCAAAGTAAAATTTAGTAGCGAAACTGATACCGAAGTTGTTGTGCAATTGATGGATTATTTCTCTGAAACTCATAATACTTTTGAGGCTCTAAAACAAGTGGCTCTAAGGCTAAAAGGCAGTTATGCAATCGTGCTAATCGAGAGGGGTAGTAATACAATTTATTTTGCGAGAAAATCCAGTCCTTTGGTTATATCAAAAGTAGGTGATGAGTATGAATTGTCTAGTGATATTAATGGCTTTGTAGACAAGTCGCAAATATACTATGTTCCAGACAATACTATTGGATATATTGATAATAAGTTGGTGGTTTATGACAATAACTATAATGTAATTGATTTTGATTGGGTTGATTATACTAGAGAAAGTGGTGTTGTGAGCAAAGGGGATTATCCACACTTTATGCTTAAGGAAATTATGGAAATTCCTAGAACACTCAAGAGTACTTTTGAGAACTTCAATTCAAGCAAATTCGCTTTGCCGAAAGTGATTGAGCGAGTGCTTATAATTGGTTGTGGAACTTCGTATCATTCGGGACTAATGGGAAGCAAATTTATAGAGAAATATAGTAGTCTAAAATGTGAGTGTATAATTGCTAGTGAGTTTATATATAACGACTATCTAGTGCTTCCTAATACCCTCGCAATATTCATATCTCAGAGTGGAGAGACTGCTGATACGCTTAAGGCGCTTAGCAAGGCGAAGGCTCTGGGTTTATATACTCTAGCTATTACTAATGTTGTAGGTTCTACTATCACTAGAGAAGCACACTCGTATATATACGAGAAAGTAGGTGCGGAGATTTGTGTTGCTAGTACTAAGGCATACACTAGTCAGATACTGATGTTGCTGTTAATAAGTAACACTCTAATTAATGTGACTAAGGGGAATTATTGCGACTATGTATGTCAGGCGAGTGAGGTGGAGGTTAGTTCTAGGCTCTATGATTGTGTAGAGGTGTCTCCAACTCGTACAATTAATTATCTGCCTTATAATGATAGGGATATAGATAAACTGTGGGCTATAGATATCTCAAGCATTATGGAAAGTGTCGATAAGGTAATTGGAGGTATGGCGGATAGTGAGCAAATCTTCCTTATTGGCAAAGATTATGACTACATTTCTGCTATGGAAGGGGCTCTGAAGATAAAGGAGGTTAGTTATATATTCACTGATGCTTATCCTTGTGGTGAACTGAAGCACGGAACACTGGCTTTGATTGAAGATGGTTCTATTGTCTTGTCTATTATGACCAGGCGTGATTTAACCGCAAAATGTCTTAATTCTATGCAAGAGATTGGTTCTAGAGGTGGCAGGTGCATAGTCCTATCTCAATTAAGCGGTGTTGCTAGTGGATATGAAGTAATCAAACTGCCTAAGCTCAAAGAAATATTTATGTCTATTGTTAGTATAATTCCTATTGACCTAATTGCTTATAGGTTGTCTGTTTCTAGAGGGTATAATCCAGACAAACCAAGAAATCTGGCTAAGTCGGTAACAGTAGAATAATTTTTGTGGTTGGTATGTAATATACCAGCCTTTTTGTTTGACTGTACTTTGTTGTGTTTGATAGTTAGTAGGGTATAGGGAGGGGTATTTCTTTTTTGTTTTTGATTTATTAATAAATCAAAGGTTGAGCAAAATTATTGCAAAGTCTTGTAAAATAGTGTTGTTTTTGTTAAAATGTAGGTATGAGAGAATTTGAGGTTTTGTCTCCTGCTGGAGATGTGGAAAATTTAAAAATAGCAATTACTTCGGGTGCAGATGCTGTGTACTTCGGTCTTAACAAGTTCAATGCGAGAATGAAAGCCGATAATATCAGTATGGATAATCTATCGGAGATTGTTAAGTATGCGCATTTGAAGGGTGTTAGGACTTATGTAACTATTAATACTCTGCTTAGTGATAGTGAGCTTAGAGAACTAGTAGATATGGTTGGTGAGTGTTTAGTCGCTGGAGTAGATGCTTTTATTGTGCAAGATTATGGTGTAATTGGGGTACTAAAAGAGGTATACCCTAATATTGTTTTGCACGGTAGCACACAATTAGGAGTGCACAATGTTAGAGGTGCTAGAGTTGCTAAGGCTCTAGGACTATCTCGTGTAGTGCTATCCAGAGAGGTAACCCTAGAGGATATTCGTGAGATTAGAGAAAATGTGGATATCGAACTAGAGGTGTTCGTTCAGGGTGCTATGTGTGTATGTTTCTCTGGCAACTGTTATCTTAGTTCTTTGAAGTTTGGTGCTAGTGGTAATAGAGGATTATGCAAACAATTATGTCGACTAGGTTATACTCTTGCTGATAGCAAGTCAAAGTCTAAGGGGTATATGTTATCACCTAGAGATAACTGTATGCTAGATTATCTAGAAGATTTGTATGAGGCGGGAGTTGTTTCTTTAAAAATCGAAGGCCGACTAAGAAGAGGTGGTTATGTAGCAGTGGCTACTAGGAATTATCGTAATGCAGTTGATAGTATTGTTTATGGTATTCCGTTTGATAAAGTTCGTGCAGAAAAGGAACTGAAGAAAGTGTTCTCAAGAGGTGAATTTATCTCTGGATATTTTGAACATAAAAATATTATTGATAGTAGAAACAATGCTCATCTAGGTGAGAAGATTGGTAAGGTAATATCTTCAA
>JAZLDP010000151.1:0-6356 GCA_045614835.1 Clostridia bacterium
TACAAGCAACATATAACCAAATGTTAACACCACCAATACTAATAGCACACAACTGCATACTCGGTCCTGCTTCCATTTTTAAATAATTAATCTCCTTTGTATAAAAATATTTTGCCCTTCTAGTTAATAGATTTCAAATTTTTAAGGACAATTCTGCTATCCTCAAAAGTCAGCAGTAAGACTTTTAGAAAATAACAATTTTTATTATATCATATATAATTATATTTGTAAAGGGATTTATAAGCCTCCCCATTTTCTGCATTAACACTCCGCCACCACACACGCTTTTAGGAACCATTTCAAGAGTTCTTTATTTTCACAAATTAACACACGAAAGATTTGACAAAGACTTTAATTAATTTATATAATTAATTAGTAGTATCAAAAGTGTGTTAGCGTGGATATAATTGAACTAAAAACCAGTATGCTTACCCATCTATTTAATTTATACAGACAAGTAAGCCGTTATAAACACAGCATACTACAGAAAATAAATCTTTAAAAGAAGTGTTATGCCAAAAAAGAAGAAAAAGAAACTTAATAAAAAGAAAAAGAAGTTCTTTATAATACTTTCTTGCTATATTGCAACTTTTATCATAACTTCCTTTGTAACAGTATCCACACTTGCGTGGTTCTCAGGAAGTGAGTGGCAAGATGAGGCGGTGTATATGGGTGGACCTGTATACATATATTTTTCCGACAACACTGAAACTAATGTAACTAGCGGAGCAGGAACTCTAGTATCACATCTTCCTGCACACTGGCACAAAATTTACCCAGGAATGAACATTATATTCGAAGCGAAAGCAGTATTCCAGGGACACACCTTTGACAACACAACCACTACCGGAGACAACTGGCAACAATATACTTCTGGTGGTGTACTTAGAGCCAGAATTAAAATAGAAGTTACCGACCCACGAACTGGAGGAACTTCACAAGTTGCTCAAGAGATATATGATTGGCTATGGCCACAATTAAAGAGTTCCGCTGTCGTTGATGAAACAACTACAGGTATTTGGGTATTTGATGAAATCAATATGGACAAAGCAGAAAACAACTACTTCTACTATGTTCTAAAAGACCAAACAGATGTAACCGACCACAACAAACTACTTCTTAATGAAGTAGGCGGACAACCATACAATGTAGCAGTAGACTTTTTGAACGAAGCAGTTATCCAATTCCCAGGTATGGAATTAACCAACGCACACGCAGACTGCGATATAACCTTCACTATTGTATTCGAAGCACTTCAAGCATTCTTCCCTTACGAAGCAGAAGATGTTGGAGTTGAATTATTCCAAGGCGACACAACAGGAAGAAGCCCTTATGTTACTTGGGAAGATGTAGGCCTTGGCAAACCGCTTACTCTAGAGAATAGCAGAGAGTTATTCGCCGAAGCACAACACTCTACATTCCCAGAAGAACCAGCAGAGCCAGAACCTGAGCCAGAACCTGAAGAACCAACAACTTAAAGAAACATTCGACTAATATATACTTACGGAGGAGCAAATATGACAGATATAGAAATCGCTAACAGCATTAAACCAATCAAAATTAGACAAGTAGCCAAAGACCTAGGCATTACACCTAGATATCTTGTTACTTATGGAGATTACAAGGCTAAAGTTACTAAACCTGCCAAACCTAGAGAGGATAGCAAACTTGTATTAGTTACCGCAATCAATCCAACAAGTGCAGGAATTGGTAAAACAACCGTTTCTATCGGACTTGCTGATGCATTAAAATTACAAGGCGAAAGTGTTTGTCTTGCTCTTCGTGAGCCATCTTTAGGTCCAGTCTTTGGTATCAAAGGTGGAGCAACCGGTGGTGGATATTCTCAAGTAGTACCAATGGAAGACATTAACCTACACTTCAATGGAGACTTCCACGCAATCACTAGCGCTAACAACCTACTTTGCTCTATGATTGACAACCATATTTTCCAAGGCAACGAACTTGATATTGATGAGAATAGCATTCAATTCCATAGATGCTTAGACCTAAACGACAGAGCACTTAGACAAGTTTCTGTTGGACATACAAAGGGCGAAACTCCTAGGGGGGATAGCTTCACTATCACTGCTGCTAGTGAGATTATGGCTATTATGTGTTTAGCTCAAAATTTAGCTGATTTAAAAAATAGACTTGGCAATATCCTAGTTGCCTTCAATAAATCTGGCAAACCTATCTTCTGTAGAGATTTGAAATGCGCAGATGCTATGGCAATTTTACTAAAAGATGCTATGTATCCAAACCTAGTTCAAACCCTAGCTGGAACACCTGCTCTTATTCACTTAGGACCTTTTGCAAATATTGCACACGGCTGTAATAGTATTACTGCTACCAAACTTAGTATGTCTCTAGCCAAATACACTATCACCGAAGCTGGATTTGGTGCAGACTTAGGCGCAGAGAAGTTTCTAGACATCAAGTGTAGAATAGCAAAACTATCACCAGATGCTGTAGTTCTTGTTGCAACAATCCCTGCACTAAAACTTCACGGTGGCGTTGACAAAACAGAAATATATAACGAAAATGTTGGAGCACTTAAAGAAGGTATCAAGAACCTAGTTAGACATATTGATATTCTTTCTAAAACCTTCAATACAAAACTTATCGTTACATTAAACAAATTTGCAAGTGACACCGAAGCCGAAATCAATGAAGTTGTTGAGGCTCTTGACTGGCTAAAAGTTCCATTTGCAATCAATGATGCTTGGGGTAAAGGCGGAGAAGGAACTCAAGAACTAGCAACACTAGTTAAAGAGGCTTGTTCTACAAACTACGGAAGTCTAGTTCACCCATATCAACTAGAGGACACTGTTGAAAAGAAACTACACGACCTTTGTACCAAAGTCTATGGTGCAAGAAGCGTTATTCTAACAGATGAAGCTAAGAATAAAATCAAACAAATCGAGGAATTTGGTTTCTCAAAATTCCCTATCGTTGTTGCAAAGACACAATACTCACTTAGCGACAACCAAAAACTTATTGGAGCTCCTGAGAACTTCGATATTACTATTAGAGATATCGAAATCCGTTCTGGTGCAGAATTCCTAGTAGCCCTAGCAGGTAATATGATGTTAATGCCTGGACTTAGCAAAACTCCAGCAGCAGTTAATATGACTATTACTAACAAAGGTCAAATTAGCGGACTATTCTAAAAAATAAAACTTACGAGATAACAATGGAAAATTTATACGATATAATAATTCTTGGCGGTGGCCCTGCTAGTATGAGTGCAGGAATATACGCCAAGCAAATGGGACTAAAAGTATTACTAATAGAGAAGTCTGCTTTTGGTGGACAAATCACAACCACTAGCACTATTACCAATTACTTAGGCTTCCCAGAAATCACCGGAGCAGAACTATCTGCAAAAATGCACGAACATATCGTTTCTAGCGGAATTGATATTGTAGAGGAAGAAATCACAAAAGCCGAACTTAATACAACTCTAAAGACCGTTCACACACATACCAACAAATACACAGCAAAGGCAGTAATTATTGGTATTGGAACTAGTCCTAGAGGATTAGGAATTGATAACGAGAAAAAGTATTTAAACAAAGGTATTAGTTATTCAACCCTAAAAGATAGAGACAAATTTGAGAATAAACAAGTTGCAGTTGTTGGTGGCGGAAACTCTGCTATTGAAGATGCAATATTCTTAAGCGAAAAGTGTGAGAAAGTTCACCTAATTCACCGCAGACAAGAATTCCGTGCAGATAGACAACTAGTAGACAACCTATATAGCCTTGTGGAAGAAGGCAAAATCGAATTACACCTAGACTATAAACCTCATAGCATTAAAGGCGAGACTAAAGTAGAAGCCTTCACACTAACACATATACCAACTAGCACAACCAAAGATATACAAGTAGATTGTATATTCGTAGCAATTGGCAGAAACGCAGATACTGATATTATCGACAAAGAAGTTATTAGAAACGAGCAAGGCTATATTGTTACAAATGAACTTATGGAGACCAACCTACAAGGAGTATATGCCGTGGGAGATATTAGGACAACTCCATTTAGACAAATCGTTACAGCAGTATCAGATGGAGCAATCGCTTCGCTTTCTGCGTTCAAATATATCAAAGAAATGTCTAAAACAAATTAATTATAAACAATGAAAAAGGACTATTATGAGAACTATAATTTTTGCTTCAAACAACCAACACAAACTTGAAGAAGTTAGAAGAATATTCAAACTTTACAAAGTTCTATCCCTTAGAGATATCGGATTTACTGGAGATATAGTAGAAGATGGATATTCTTTCCAAGATAACGCTATGATAAAAGCAAGAGCAGTTATGGACTTTATTCACAAGAATAACCTAAAAGAATATGCTGTACTTTCTGATGATAGCGGACTTTGTGTTAAGGCAATCAATTACGAGCCAGGAATTATGTCTGCAAGATATAGCGGTGGCGGAGATGAAGCCAATAGACAAAAGCTACTTAGCAAGTTATTAACAATACAAGATAGAACTGCTTACTTCCAATGCTTTGCTGTACTTCTAATGCCAGATGGAACAACCTTTGTTGGAGATGGCAAGACCTATGGACTTATCACCAAAGACAAAATCGGAGATGAAAGTTTCGGTTATGATTGTATCTTCTGGTCAGATAAACTACGCAAAACTTTTGGTCAAGCCAAACCAGAAGAAAAAGACAGCGTATCTCATAGAGCAATCGCTATGGGTAAAGTAAAAGAATACTTAGATAGTACCGACTATATGAGTATGGATGATGATGAAGAATAAATTTTTTAAAAGAGCCTTTGATTGATTTCAAAGGTTCTTTTTTTCACAAAATAGTCGCCCCATCTCATAAATAAAATAGACTATTGAAACAATAGAAAATAAAAACCTCAAGGAGAGAGTATGATTTATACAATTAAACAAGGCGACACATTATACAATATTGCTAGAGCATACAATACTACAATTGATGAATTAGTACGATTAAATGGACTAACCAGGCCTAACGACTTAGCAATAGGTCAAAACCTATTCATACCAACCACATCAGACAATTCCACTTATACTGTAGTTAGCGGGGACACAATGTATAGAATTGCAAATAAATTAGGAGTTTCTCTTGAAGATTTAATCAAGACTAATCCGCAAATCAGCAACCCGAATATAATTCAAATTGGTCAAGTTATTAATGTCCCTAACTCAAAACCGACAATCGAAGTGAATGGATACGCCATAGCAGGAATTAATATCGATACACTCGACAGAACCTTACCCTACCTTACATATTTAAGTCTATTTAGTTACCAAGCATTACCTGATGGTAGACTGACAAATCTATACGAACAAGAAAGGATTAATCTAGCACAAACTCAGAGAGTTGCACCAATAATGGTAGTAACCAACATTGGTGAAAGCGGTGGGTTTAACAGTGAACTAGCAAGTACAATACTAAACAACCCAGAAATTCAAACAACCTTTATAAATAACATTATCTCTACACTTAATGCCAAAAACTATAGCGGTGTTGACATTGACTTTGAATACCTATATCCTCAAGACAAAGATGCTTATACTCAATTCCTAGCCAACTTAAAGGCAACTCTTACACCACTCAACAAGTCCCTTAGTGTTGCAGTTGCACCAAAATATAGAGATGAACAAGAGGGCTTGTTATACGAAGCTCACGACTACCAAGCCATTGGAGAAATTGCAGATAGAGTAATTATTATGACTTATGAATGGGGATATGTGTACGGAGAACCTATGGCCATTAGCCCACTCAGAGAAGTTGAAGCCGTTATATCTTATGCTGTTACAAAAATACCTAGCAACAAAATATTAATGGGTATGCCAAACTATGCTTACGACTGGGCAACACCTTGGAAACAAGGAGATATTGCAAACACCATTACAAACACTCGTGCACTTGAGATTGCGCTAGAAAACGGTTCTAACATTATGTTTGACAGTTCCTCTCAAGCACCTTACTTTAATTACATAGATAGTAGAGGCAATACAAGAATTGTATGGTTCGAAGATGCGAGAAGTATTGATGCTAGACTAAACCTCGTTACTAAATACAATCTTGCTGGTGTCTCTTACTGGACTATCAATAATTTCTTCCCTGTTAACTGGGCAGTGCTTAGTAGCAAATTTAATATAGCGAAACTAGGCTAAGAAACAAACCTTATCAACAGTATTACTCAATTAATAACTCAAAAAACAAAGTTAACACACTAAACAATCAGTTTAAATCAGTAGTAAAACGGAGAATTTCGCTTTATTACTGATTTTTTTATAATAAATTTTTCAAATTCCATTGACTTTAGATAATATTATGTTATACTTAAAGTAATATAA
>JAZLDP010000152.1:0-2588 GCA_045614835.1 Clostridia bacterium
ATTTTGTCATTGGTATCAAGTACATTCTCAAGACCAATGATGTAAGTACTATATAATTTGCTATATCCTCTCCACTTGATAATAAGACTAACAACAGGATGTCTATTCTCTATCTCTTGTAGAACTTCTATACTTGTACTTCTCTTTTTGTTACTAGCAATATTAATTCCTAGTTCATCAAATAATACCTCAGCAAGTTGCTTAGGACTGCTAAGATTAAACTTCTTTCCAATCAGTTCAAAGATTTCTTTTTCAATAGAATTAATCTCAGTCCTATACTTTTCTTCCATTCTTTGTAGTTCAGTTCTATCAACCTTAAACCCTTCTTTTTCCATATCATATAGAACATCTACAAGTGGCAATTCAATATCGTAATATAGGCTTTCCAAAGACATTTCTTGCATTTTTGCATAATACTTTAATCTAATCTGCTCAAGGGCATAGCCATATGACTTTGTATCAATCCCACACTCATACATAATAGTAGATAAGTCAACATTTGCTTTAGCAAGAGAGTTAATTAAGTATCTAGCAATCAGACAATCAAATTTAACACCAGATAGTTCAACACCATATCTACTTAAGGTATGCTTTAACGCTTTGTAATCAAGAACAGTTTTTGCAATATCTTTATTTTCAAGTATTGGCTTTAATAGTTCAATTGCTCTATCAAAACTAATACCAATAGAGAACAGGTCTTTGCTAAAGTTAATCTGATATTCTTCCCCCACATAAATATTGAAGTTATCATTATCAATGTATAGAGCGAATTCCTCAGCCGCCTTTAACTTATCTATTAATTCTACAAGTTTCTCATCACTATCAACAATATTATGTTTAACATCTAACTTCTTGACTTCAATTGCACTATCGAACAACTCCTCTTTCTTAAGAAGAGAATTGAATTGATACCTCTTAAACATTTCATATACATCTTGCCCAAAAGGATAACTATATTCAAAGTCACTTAAAGTATATGGTAATTTTTCATTAGTAACAATTGTTGCGAGATACTGAGAAAGATATGCTCTATCTTTATCATTAAGCAAATTCTCTTTCAACTTCCCAGTAATATTATCGATATTAGAATATACTCCATCAAGAGTACCATAATCACCAATCAGTTGTAATGCTTTCTTCTCACCAACACCACTTACTCCTGGAATATTATCACTAGTATCCCCCATTAGACTTTTTAGGTCAATTACTTGTGTTGGCTCTACACCATAGAACTCTTTTAGATTATCTTTGTTCAGATTAATAGTTTCAGTAATACCTTTCTTAGGGAATAAAATTTCTGTATTATCATTAATTAATTGAAAAGCATCTCTATCAGCAGAAACTATAATATTATGAGTATCAAACATTCTTGATAGACAACCCATAAGGTCATCAGCCTCTAAACCCTCTTTTTCGACAACTTGAATATTCATTCGCCTAAGTAATTCTTTCACAATTGGGAATTGAGAAACCAGTTCCACAGGTGTTGGTTTCCTTGTACCTTTATACTCAGCAAATTGCTCGTGTCTAAAGTTCTTTTTTGCAATATCAAAAGTAACAGCAATATACTTAGGCTCAATCTCTTTAATAATTTTAACGAGCATATTTGTAAATCCAAAAACACCATTACTAATCTCACCATCGAAATTAGCCATCTGAGGCAGAGCATAAAATGCTCTAAACATTAAATTGTTACCATCAATAATTACAAACTTGTCCATAAACTTCTCCAATTACATTTTACTATAATTAGTCATTTTCTCAAAACATATAACAATACATTTATACTAATTTGCTAAAATAACCGCTAAATATATGCATATTATACTAATTGTAATATATTACACTATTGACATATCATCTATTCTATGCTAAAATATTAACAATTCCATATAAGGAGATTAAGATTATGAATAGACAATATAGTTCAGTAGATTTTGATAAAAACCAAAGAGCTATTAATGTAATAGCTAGTACAACTCACAAATTTGAAGGTTTACAATTAGAAAAGGATAAGCCAAGTACTCTAATGGAGCACATTAAAGGCACTCCTACTAATAAGTATATCGGTGCAAAAAATAAGTTTGTAGACAAATTAAGAAGAGTTCAATCTTGCTTCTCTGAATTTGCAGGTAAATTTGACTTTGATTTCATCGAGAACACACCTTACAATCATTGTGTAGTTAAAGCTAGAGAAGCACTAGCAACTTTGACTTGTTCAGACCCAGTTGTTATGGGCTTTATCGCAGAAGCTATTAAAGCTGCAGATGCACTACTAATGATTCCTGAGCCTCCACAAGTAAAAGCAGTAGCAGAAAATGCTATTGAAGGAAGATAAGTTGTCTAGTAATAATTTAATATATACATCATAGGATACCAGTTTTGCACTGGTATCTTTTTTAAAACTTCGTTATAAAGCCATTTTAACAGATATAGTATTGAAAACAAAATCAACTAATTATATAAGAAAAAAACTTTTTAAAATTTTGTCGAATAATGTTGTTTTATTGTTTGACTATAAATTTTTCTCGTGCTATACTTACTTTTGCCGTTTTTCACCAAAATTTAAACGACATTAATTTGACTAG
>JAZLDP010000153.1:0-2869 GCA_045614835.1 Clostridia bacterium
GTTCATAGCGGATTTGGCCTTTGTTTTGATAGAATTCTTATGTATATTACTGGTATTTCAAATATCAGAGATGCACAATTCTGCCCAAGAACTCCAAAGAACTGCATATTCTAAAAAGAAAAGCATATTTCGAAAATACGAAATATGCTTTTTTAATCCTATCAATCATATGCATTAATTAAAAAAACGAGAACTAGTTTTTAGTTCTCGTTCTATTTTTTTAAAACAAATACATTTGTCCATCTTCATCTTCTTTGTATTGAGCCTCTTCAGCACTAACTGACTTGCCCTTCTTAGTTTTGAAAGCATCATAGAAATTCTTGTTCTCGTAGAACACTTGTCCGCCACCATCAACTTGTACAAGTTCTCCCTCTAAGTCATATAGGTCGCCATCATAAACTCTACCATCATTATAGTTAGTTGTATATAGTCTACCTTCTCTACCCTCAGCAGTAATACTAATAAGTCCTCTGCCCTCGATATCGGTATAATATTCTTTTGACAAAACATCTAATTCTAAAGTTTTACCTTTATAATCAAATCTATAAACATCTCTTTTCTTAGCAGGTGTCACATCTTCTACTGGAGCATAAACATCTACTCCTCTATGTTTCATAGATAGATATGCATACAATTCTTTGGCACATTCACCTTCATTATATCTCTTTGCGAATTGCTCATCAGTTAGAGGTTTCTTTGGACTAAGAACTGTTACACCATTTCTTCTTCCTTTAACTACTGTTACAGGTCTACTAGCATTGTAATAGCCATTCTTAGTAGAACGCTCACGAGCAAGTCTTCTCCAGTCCCCCTTAGCTTCAGCAAAACCCTTTTGGAAGTCTGACGCAGTACTTCTCTTATGTCCAAGACCATAAGAAATAACATCAGTCTCTGTCAAAATTTTTTGAAGATAAGCATCATAAGCATTAAGAGTATCAATATCAAAATAATGATAAGGAGAATATCTCTTTATTGGATTAGCCTCGATATGGTCAAAAATTTGTGTCATAGTCTCACCATTAAGACCATTAGCAAAAAAGCCCAAAATCTCATTGAAGCCTGTATTGTAAGAACCCCTATTACTCTTAACTACCTCTCTTAGAGCACCAGAAATTCTTCTATTCTTTTTAGCAATTCTTCTTAGTAGATAATCTCTAATCATATCCTCATTGTATTGCATATTACACCCCCTTACTAACTAGTAAGCCACATATTCTTAATTATATTTTAACATAATATTATATAATTTTCAATACCCAAATAAAAAAACAACTTGAAGGCATACTCTTACTTCAAGTTGTCATACACATTTATTTCATATCTTTAAAGAAACGATAAATCTCGCCCCAGTTAGCAACTTCTGTCACATTATCACTATCAACAGGCATACTTCCAAAGTCTCTAAAATATAGACATTTGACACCTGCATCACTTAAATATCTGACATTGTCAGAACTATCATCAATCATATAATCAATTTTTTCTTCGATACAAGCAGGTAGTTTGTTTGGATTGTTGTAGTAGATTTTATCAAAAGTTAGACCATATTTCTCTAGAGTTGCTTTGGCAAGTTCAATTTCTTTCTCTTCATTAATTCCTCTAGCAGTAATAACAACAAGTCTATGTCCCATACTTTTAAGCTTATCTATTACATATTTACAACAAGGCATAAGTGGAGCGTGTTCCATTCCATAATACATACAGTCATTAACAAAACTGCTAAAATCATCTTTAGTCCAAGCCATTCTCTTCTGAATTTTCACAGCGGACGCATCAACAACTCCGCCACCATTTATATACTCATCATAGATATGCGACATACTCCTAAACCAATTCTCTGTATCTAATATTACTCCATCAATATCTATTCCAATATTCATACAATCAACTCCGATTTATTTTTTTCATTTATACTTTAACATATAAAAGTATAATTTTCCTAATAAAAAAACTAATAATCAACCCAATTTGCACAAACACTATATTTATTAGGAGAATATTATGTTAAAGAACATCAATCTGTATTTAGAATTAAAATACGACAAAGCATTAAAAAGCGAACTTGCAAAAGATTCCTCTGATACAATTATCTCAACTGAATTAGGATAAAAAAGCAGTAGTCATCCACTACTGCTTATTTTTACATTACTGCTTCTTCCTTGGCTCTTTGAGGCAAAGTAAGTCCTTGCAATTCAACAGGCAAAGCAATACTCAAATTCTCCCTAGCCAACTCATCTCTGATATTATTTGAAAGAGAATTAATAAAGTCACCATAGTCATCACCTAATGCATAGAACGACATTCCACCTCTTCTAATAAGTTGCAAAGCGGTCCTTAACACTGCCTCTGGAGTAATACCAACTCTAAACTCAGATGCGGGACTTTTAACTTGCATTATAGGACTAATAGTATCTATAACCCCATCTTCGTTAGGTGCGGGAACAAAGCCACTACCCTTTCTATTTTCACCACTAAAGAATTGCAGCGCGAATTGCAGTTTCATATCATCAAATCTAGACCTTAGAGCATCTTCATTTCTTTCCAATAGTTCTACAGGCTGTCCACTAGCAATATAAGAATTCTTAACTTCTTCAAATAACACACTAGCAAAATCTGTAAGAGAATCTTTAATACTGAAGAAATGTCTATATTTATTAAACAATTCAACATCAAAGAAAGCACGATTAACACAATTAGTAAACTTTCTATTATAAGAGGTTGATATATCTCCTGGCTTGTCAGGACTGTAGCCAAACCAACCACCATTAACTACCGACATTGGCAATTCTTTCTTTTCTGCAAACTGCGGATGCATCTCTGCAATAGTTTGAAGAACTCTAGCTGTCTCATCTAATTTATCCTGTTCTAC
>JAZLDP010000154.1:0-18133 GCA_045614835.1 Clostridia bacterium
ATTTTTATATAAAGTTTTTTGAAGAAAATTATACATTTGTCTTACTAAAAATTTTATACAAATTTCTTCGCAGTTTTTATTTAACAAAGAACTATTGCTGTTTCTGGTTCAAGAGTAATTTTGCCACTAATATATGAACCGGTGAAGTAATTAATCATATTTTTCTCAACTACAAATTCTAGAGGTTCTTTACCCATATTAACCGCAACGATTACTTTGTTATCATCTTTAACTCTTTCATATATAACTGCAGAGTTATTGGCATATTTGATAGACATATTGCCATCAAGTAATACTTTATTGTTACGCAAGTTACCTAATTGAGTATACCACTCGATAAGTTCGGTATCTTCTTTTCCCCAAGGATATGTATTTCTACAATATGGGTCTTTGACACCTTGGATACCTGCTTCATCACCATAGAATACAGTAGGTACACCCATAACTGTGTATTGTAGAATTGAAGCAATCTTAAGTAATTTTTTGCCTCTATCATATTCTTCTTCTGATAATCTAAAGTCTGTAGTTTCGCTATAATCTGGGTCATTAAAATCTGCACCTAGATAAGTAATAGCTCTTAGAGTATCGTGAGTGTCTAGAATATTCATAAGGTTATTTTGAACTGACTTTGGATATTGGTCAAGAATTAAGTTGACAATATTTACAAAACTTTGGTGGTCGCCATTTTTTACAAAATTTAGAATAGCATTTTTCATTGGATAATTTGTAACACTATCTAAGTTGCCACCTAGGAAATATTCTTTTCTTTCATCATAAGCAATTTTGCTAGAAGCATCTTCCCATACCTCACCAATAATAAGTGCCTTCGGGTCTACTTCTCTAGTAGCATCACAAATAGCGTGTAAGAAATTATTAGATAATTCATCAACGACATCTAGTCTTAGTCCGCCTAGTCCCATTGACATATATTTATTGATAATTCCTTTTTTACCTGCTATGTAATCAAAGAAGCCAGAATTCTCATTGGTTTGAGGTAGAGATTTAATTCCCCACCAACAAGTGTAATTATCTGGGTATTTATTGAATTCGTACCAAGAATAATATTTAGAATTTTCTGATTGATAAGCACCAATTGTTTTGTATCTACCATCTTTATTGAAGTATACGCTATCGCTACCTGTGTGATTGAATACACCATCAATAATAATCTTGATGCCTTGGCGTTTGGCTTTGCGAATAAGTTCTTCAAGAACTTCTTTGCCGCCAAACATACTCTCAACTTTTGAATAATCGGCAACATTATATTTATGACTAGAGTTAGCTTCGAAGATAGGTGATAAGTAAATAGTCTTTACATTTAAACTCTTTAGGTAAGGTAATTTCTCAATAATACCTTGGAAGTTTCCACCATAACAATTTCGATTAACTCTATTACCTTTGTCATCATATTCATAAGATAGAGGCTCTTCCCAGTTCTCAAGTAGGTTAAGACCTTTTCTTGCTTTAACTTCACCTGCTCTATTAAATCTATCTACGAAAATATGATATATTATACCTTTGTGAAAACTATTATCTGTCTTGCTTTCGTTATTGATAACTAATTGAAGATAATCACTATCTGCTGGACTATCTACTGCATCTAAACTATCACTACGAATAAGTTTAACAGAATAATCTTCAAAACAAACTTCGAAGTGATACCAGAAAAATCCTATAGTTTCGAACTTGCTAGAATAAGAATAATTGATATATCTCTCATCTGTATATTCGACAGCCATTTCGATATATTCTGGTTGTTCACCATCTTGGTGCACAACAAAGAAAGCCTTAGTAGGTTTCTCAAACTTACTAACTTGCAAATTATATGTTACAGTTGTCCCTTTGACAACAGCACCACTAGGAAATTTGTTATTAATTGGATTAAAAACATATTTTCTCATATATTACCTCTTAAGATAGGTGAAGAGTTAATGGTTAAAGTATTGCTATAAATATTATTATAGTAATATTAACTAATTAATTATTTATTAGGTTTAAGTTTGCTTATCTGGTTTAAGTTCCAAATATTTTTAGCATACTCGTGGATACTTCTATCTGCAGCGAAGAAACCAGATTTAGCAATATTAATAAGACTCATCTTGTTCCACTTCTCGCCATCACGATAAGTTCTATCCATATTATTATGTGCTTCTAGATAACTATCGAAGTCGATTAAACACATATAAGGGTCTGGTCTAGGACCTTCGGTTAAGTAGTCAGCAATATCTCTGAAACTTTCACCATCAAATCCTTCTTTCAAACTTTCGATAATTCTATGTACACGAGGGTTGTTCTCATAAATAAATTTAGGAGAATAACCTTTCTTCCATTCGTTATCTACTTCTTCACTAGATAGACCGAAAATGAATATATTGTCTCTGCCTACGCAATCGGTCATCTCAACATTAGCACCATCATAAGTACCAAGGGTTAGAGCACCGTTACACATAAACTTCATATTACCTGTACCACTAGCTTCTTTACCAGCTAGAGATATTTGTTCACTAACTTCGGTTGCAGGAATAATTCTTTCTGCCATACTTACATTGTAGTTTTCTAAGAATACTACACGAAGTTTGGAAGCAACCTCTGGGTTATTGTCAATATCTTTAGATAATTTGCAAATAAGTTTAATAATACGCTTAGCCATATAATATTTGGCTGCTGACTTACCGCCAAAGAAGAATACTTGAGGTGTTACATCAAGTTCAGGGTTTTCTTTTAGTTCACAATACAAGTGAATAATTTTTAGAACATTAAGAAGTTGGCGTTTGTACTCGTGAATTCTCTTTACATGAACATCAAATCTAAATGTTGGGTCAATCTCCACTCCTTGTGTTTTCTTAAGATATTGAGCGAATTCTTTTTTGTTCTTTTGTTTGATTTTCGCTAATTTATTTAGTAGAGTTTTATCTTCGGTAAGAGATGCAAGTTTGGTTAAATCATCTGCATCATAATAATATTTGTTACCGATTGTTGAAACTATTAACTCATCAAGGTTAGGGTTAGATTGACTAAGCCATCTACGGTGAGCGATACCATTAGTTACATTAGTAAATCTATTCTTATATAAACGACTGAAGTCTTTGAATAAATCATTTTTAATAATATCACTATGCAGTCTACTAACACCATTAACTTTGTAAGAACCAATGACCGATAGGTTAGCCATACGAACTTGACCACCAGATATAATAGACATTTTCTCTATAGTTTGAAGGTCATAGTCTTCGCTATGGTTATCAAATAAATCTTTTGTAAATCTACGATTAATTTCTTTGATAATTTGATATAGTCTAGGAAGAACAGTTTTAAATAAGTTCTCGTCCCATTTCTCTAGAGCCTCCATAAGAACTGTGTGGTTAGTATAACCAACAATCTTTTTGACCATATTCCAAGCAGTATCCCAACCATAAGAATATTCGTCCATAAGTATTCTCATAAGTTCTGGAATACTAAGTGCTGGGTGAGTATCGTTAATGTGGATTGCTACTAGGTCTGGTAAAGTTCTTAGGTTCTTATATCTTTTTAAGTGAGTAGATACAATATTTTGAAGAGCTGAAGAGACTAAGAAGTATTGTTGTTCTAGTCTTAGAGTTTTACCTTCGTTATGGTCATCTGCAGGATATAGAACTTTGCTAATCATTTCGATTTTACTAGCCTCAGCAACTGCTTGAACATAAGCACCTTGACTGAAACTAGTTAAGTCAAATTTGTTGATACTTTTTGCTTCCCAAAGTCTAAGTACTGCAACACCATCAGTGTCATATCCACTAAGTAACATATCATAAGGTACGGCTTGAACTTCGGTATATCCAGAATATTCAGGAACTAAGTGTCCATCAACTATATTCTCTTTGACAGTACCACCGAAACGAACAATTACAGATTTGTCAGGTCTCTTTTGAAGCCAAAAATCTCCAGTATGTCTCCACGCATCAGTTAGTTCGATTTGTTCGCCATCTACGATTTTTTGTTTGAACAAACCATATTCGTATAGAATACTATGACCCATAGCAGGGTACTCAAGAGTAGCAAGGCTATCCATAAAACAAGCAGCTAGTCTACCTAGACCACCGTTACCAAGTCCTGCATCTGCCTCTACCTCATATATATCATCAATATTAATTTTATGTTCTGCTAAGACCTCTTTGAAAACACTATCTAATTTTAGATTAAATAGTGTGCTTTTTAGGTTTCTGCCTAGCAAAAATTCCATACATAGATAATGTACTCTTTTTGAACTAGATTTCGAAACTTTGCTATGAAATTTTTCTCTTTTCTCTGTTAAAATATCTTTGGAAATTAGGCAAAGAGCTTTGTAGATATCAAAACTCTTTGCTCCTTCTATTGTAGTTTCCGCAGTTTTGGATAGAGTATCTTCAAGTAAGGCTAGAGCCTTAGCATTAGTTAATTTAGGGGTTGACATTTGTGCTCCTTAGTTTGAGATTGATTTGTATAGGTTGATATAGTTAACAGCAGGTTTGCTCCAAGTATAGTCTTGGCTCATACAAATTTTCATCTTCTCTTTCCATTGTGTTCTATTTGAGTAATCTTTGATTGCTCTTTCGATTTGGTATTGCAAATCATTAGGGTTGTAATTTGCGAAGGTATAACCATTACCACCGCCTTCACAACCGAAGTCTCTGATTGTATCTTTTAGTCCGCCAACTTCTCTAACAATAGGTACACTACCATATCTAGAAGAAATCATTTGGCTAAGTCCGCAAGGCTCAATCTTACTTGGCATTACGAAGATATCACTAGCAGCGTAAGCTTTTCTTGCAATTTCGTTGCTATATTTATCTACAAACGCTCTAACTTTAGTTGGATATTTTTGTTCTAGTGAGTGGAATAAATCTACATATTTGTCATCACCAGTACCAACAACTACAAGTTGAATATCTTGTTGTAGGATATTGTGAATAATCTTGGCAACTAGGTCAAGACCTTTGTGTCCTACTAGACGAGAAACAATTGCAATCATTGGAGTATCTCCGTCTACTGGAAGACCGATTTCATCTTGCCATAATTTCTTATTCAATACTTTCTCTTCAATACAGCCGATATCGTAGTTTTTGAAGATTACAGTATCTGTTGCTGGGTTATAGAATTGATAATCTATACCATTGATTATTCCACTAAGTTTATATTCGTTTCTAATAATGATATGGTGAAGACCTCTTGAACAATAAGGTTGTTTTAGGTTATCACAATAACTATTAGATACAGTTGTTAATTTATCACAGTATTGGATAGCGGCTTTTGTTAAGTTAATATCGCCATTATATTCAACATCATTTTTGAAACGATAATCAATACCGAATAAGTCTTTTAAGTTTTCCATACCATAAACGCCTTGGTATTCTACATTGTGAATAGTATAAACAAATCTAATCTTGTAGTATCTATGGTCTGACCAATTGCCAGTTTTGATATAAGTACTAACTAGAGCAGTTTGCCAGTCATTACAATGCATAATGTCTGGGAAGAAGTTTAGGTGTGGTAGGGCTTCTACGATTGCTTTGCTAAAGTAAGCAAATCTTTCGCCATCATCATAGTAACCATATAGAGTATCTCTCTTGAAATATCTCTCGTTATCGATAAAGTAGTAGGTTACGCCATCTTTGAAGTATCTGAATAATCCACAGTACTCTTGTCTCCAAGATAGGTGAACAGTGAAGTTACCTAAGTACTCGAATTTATCTCTATACTCGGCTTTGATATTACCATATAATGGCATAATTACTCTGATATCAACATTACCTTTCTCTGCAATTGCTTTTGGTAGAGAACCAGCAACATCAGCAAGTCCACCTGATGCTACAAATGGTTGACATTCACTTGCACAGTATAGAACTTTGATTTCTTTCTCTTCCTTTGGTGCAGGTTTTCTCTCAATACCCATTAGAGTATAGATAGTCTCTAAATCTTTGTCATCTTCATCACTTTCGCTAGAAGTTGTTGTTTGTTCGTTAAGTTTCTCTTTCAAGATTTCGCTAGAAGGAACAGCGTTGCCAAGGTTCTTGAAGAAGTTAATATCTCCAACTTCTTTAGAACTATGTGCTTCTTCGTTATAGATAGTCATATATTCATCAACAACACTTGCTTTCTTCTCTTTGTCCTCGTTGCTACCATAGAAGTAAGTATCTTGTTTGTCAGTTTCAACTACAGGAGTTTCAACCTTTAGGTCTTCTTCGCTAAGTGCAACATTTTTGTGAAGTAGATTGTATTTGTCAAAGTCAGCTGGGTCAACAGGTTCTGCTTTGCTTCCTACCTCTTCGCCAAAGATATTTGTTTCTTCTTTCTTTTCTTCAACAGAAGTTTCTTCAACTACTGGTGTTTCAACAGGAGTAGTTTCTGTGTTTCTATTTAGAACTTGTTCAACAATAGAAACTTCTTCTGTGGCTGGAGCAATTGCGATTAGTTCATCAACAATTGTGTTAATTTTCTCGTTCTCATCTATTTCTTCTACAACTGGAGCAGGAGTTTCTTCCACTACAGGCTCTGGTTTCTCAGCAAAGAAATCATAAGAACTCTTCTCAACAATATTACCTTTTAATTCATTAATTAGGTTGTCTTGAAGTCTAGCCATTTCTTTGTAGAATTCTTCTTTAGAAATAGTATCATCATCTTGTTCAGCAGTTTCTTCTACTGGAGTTTCTTCCACTGTTTCTTCAACTACAGGAGTAGTAGGTTGAGTACCAAATAAATCAAATCTAGTCTCAGGTAGACCACTCATTACAATTGTATTGTCTGCATCATTATTCTCTAGATATTCTTCTACAATATCTTCGTTAGTAGTTTGTGGACGATTATGTTCTTCGAACAATCTCTCGTTAGTAACAATATAATCATAACGCTCATCATCTGTTAGATAAGTTTCTAGTAGTTCTTCTTCCATCTTCTCTTCTTCAGTCATTTCTTCAACTGGTTCTGGAGTGAAGATTGAATTATCAACTGGCTCTTCTGTCATAGTATCTGCTAGTTCTTCGCCATCATCTTCTGTATCTTGTTCGTTTTCTACTGCAAAATATGTTTCAGTAGGTTCTTCTTCTACTTCTTCAGTTTCTTCGATTGCTTCCTCGGCTTCTTCTACTAATTCTTCTACTGGAGTTTCTTCAGTTGGTTGCTCATTAATAGTTTCTTCGACTGGTGTTTCTACTTTCTCTTCTTCAGTTGGATAGAATAGAGCGTGATGTTCTTCTTCAACAATATTTTCAGTAGTCTCTTCTTCTACAGGAACTGTTTCTTCTACTGGGTTATTATTTTCGAACATAGCATTGAAGTCTGTTTCTTCCTCTTCAACTTCTGCACTTTCTTCCACTAGAGAAGATACTGTGTTTTCGCTATCTACAACAACTGCACTCTCATCTTCTAGAGACATATTGCGACTTTCGTAGACAGAAGCAAAGCTATTAGTTGTCTCTTCAACTGGAGTTTCAGTAGTTGGTTCGATTGTTTCTTCATTTGCTTCAACAATATTTTCAGTTGTTTCTTCAGCAACTGGTTGTTCGGTTGCATATTCGTTGTTATCTAGTTTGATAACAAGTTCTTCGTCATCATCATCTTCGTCAACAACTGGTTGAGGAACATTAGTTACATAAGCAGATAGAAGAGATTTTCTTTCTTCGACTACAGGCTCTGGTTCTACAATTTCTTCAACTTTAGTCATTGTTGTATAGTCAACAGGAACTTGGTTAGAATATTCCATAACTTCGCCAACTGGTTCTGGTTCAGGTGTGGTCATTACGAAATTCTCACCATTAACTGCAGGTTTCTCTTCAACTGAACCTGTGAAGTTAGAATATGGAGTTGTATCTTCGGTAGTAGTCTTATCAGCAACAACTTCCTCTTCTTCGTTAGCATACAAGATATTATGAAGAACTGACTTTAAGTGTTCTTCGTTACTATTTGTAGTAGGTGCTACAACAGGAGTTGCTTCTACTGGTTGCTCTGTAGCAACTGCCTCGACTGGAGTTTCAGTAGTTTCTTCAACAACAGGAGTTGCTTCTACTAATTCTTCAGTAGTGTTTTCTTCAACTGGAGTAGTTTCTTCAGTAGTAGCAAATGCACTAGTTTCTGCAGTGATGGTTGTATCGGTAGTTTCTTCTACTGGAGTTTCTTCTGTGGCTGGAGCAGGTTCTTCCTTTTCGCCTAGAAGTTCATCTCTTGATACCATAGTACCACCGAAGATAGCATCATAGTCTACTACATCATTGTTATCTTCTTTCTTAGTTTCGGTATAATCTTCTTCTTCAGAATTATATTTATCAATCATTTCTTGTTTTCTCTTATAGTAATCGGCAATCTTTTGGTCAAGATTACGGTTACCTGTGTTTAATTCATAAGTACTATCGTGAGGATTTTTCTCATCTCTCTCGAAAGTCTCGTTGTTATCATCTTCGGTTTCTTCTGTATCATAGAAACTACTGAAAGAACCTGTGAATAGTTGTTCGTATTCTTGTTGTTCTTTAGAAATTTCTTCATTGATTTTTGAAGCTTCTTGTCTAATACGATTGTCTTGGTAAGTTTGTTGAGACATTTCCATCTCTTCATTAGCAGTTAGATATTCAGAAATATCTGTACCACCGCTGAATAGAGAATTTTTAAGTGCAGCATAAAGTTGTGCATCTTTGTCGTTCTCAGGTGCTTTCTCAGTAACAGACTTAGCAGGTTTAACCTTAGGTCTAGCAGCAGGAAGTTCGAATTTAGGCATCTCAATCTTTTTCTCTACAGGTTTCTCTACTTCTGGAGCAGGAGTTTCTGCAATAACCTCAGGAGCCTTCTCTACTTTCTCAACCTTTTCGGCCTTATTAACATTACCAAGTAATGCATTTAGTTTGTCTGCTTTAGGAGCAGTTGCTTTCTTGGTTTCTGTAGTCTTAGTAGTAGTTTTTGCAGGTGCTTTCTTAGCGGTCTCTGACTTCTTGGCAGTAGAAGTTTTGGTTGAAGACTTGGCAGTAGTAGCTTTTTTAGTAGTAGCCTTGGTAGTTTTCTCGATAAGAGAACCAAGTTTTGAGTTTGAAAGACTAGAGCTAGTCGATTTAACAGGCGACTTTCTCTTAGGTTTCTCCTCTACTATATCATATTCTCTAGGAGTATATTCTTCCTCTACTGGTGGTTCAACTTTTCTTGCTCTTTGTTTTGGAGCAGGTGCATCGTATTTCTTTGAACGATTTACTATATCCATTAAATCACTAAAAGTTTTATCCATTTTTCTAATCCAACCTTATTTCTTTAGATTTTTTTCTCAAGAATACTCCGCTAAATGCAGGTAACTTGATGGTAAGTTTGTAATTTTTACCTTTGTAACTAACTTTCTCTGCCTTTAAAGTTCCATTGGTAATTCCGCTTCCGCCAAACTCTTCGCTATCTGAATTAAATACTTCTTCCCAGTCTGGAGAATTAACTCCGAAGGAATAGCTATCTTGGTTATCTTGTGAGAAATTGACTGCGTAGATTAGTTCGTTGCCAACCTTATCCATTCTTCTGAATACTAGGATATGTTGTGTATTATCATCTGGAACTAACCAGTCAAAACCTTTCCAAGAGAAGTCTTCTTCAAATAGTTCAGGGCTATCTAAGTAGAAGTGATTAAGTGCTTTGCTGAATTTGAATAAATTATTGTGAGCTTCGAAATCTAATAAGCAGAAATCAATTCCTGCCATATAATCCCACTCTTTGAATTGTGCAAATTCAGTACCCATAAAGGTAAGTTTTTTACCAGGGTGTGCGAACATATATGTTAGATATGCTTTCATAGATTTGAACTTGTCGTAATAATCTCCGTACATTTTGTTAAGTAGTGAACATTTGCCGTATACTACTTCGTCGTGAGATATTGGTAATACGAAGTTTTCGCTAAAAGCATAGAACATTGAGAAGGTAAGTTTGTTGTGTATGGTCTTTCTATAAATTGGGTCTGTTTTGATATACTCAAGAGTATCGTTCATCCAACCCATATTCCATTTAAAGTTAAAACCAAGTCCGCCAAGTGGTACAGGTTTTGTAACCATTGGCCAAGCAGTACTTTCTTCGGCAATCATAAGTACATTAGGGTGTTTCTTAAATATTGCAGAATTAAGTTTGCGAAGGAAAGCAATAGCTTCGAGATTTTTGTTCTCACCGAATTCGTTAGGTAGCCACTCTCCCTCTTTTTTGTCGTAGTCTAGATATAACATAGAAGCCACTGCATCTACTCTTAGTCCATCAATGTGGTATTTGTCTAAGAATAACATAGCAGATGAGATAAGAAATGATTGAACTTCGTTTCTACCATAGTCAAATCTTCTTGTACCCCACGCTTCGTGCTCCCTTCTATCCCAGCCTTGATTTTCGTAACAATAAGTTCCATCGAATTCAATAAGACCGAAATCGTCTTTTGGGAAATGTGCAGGAACCCAATCAAGGATAACTGAAATTCCGTTCTCGTGACATTTGTCTATAAAGTACATAAAGTCGTGCGGAGTTCCAAATCTAGAAGTAGGAGAGAAGTAACCAGTTACTTGATAACCCCAACTTCCATCATATGGATATTCAGTTATAGGCATAAGCTCGATATGAGTGTATCCCATTTCTACAACATAAGGAACCAACTCATCTGCCATCATACGATAGGTGTAATAATCGCAGTTAAGTTGTTTTTTCCAAGAGCCTAGGTTAACTTCGTAGATATTCATAGCAGAACTATATACATTTTTGGAATTGCGGTATTTAATAAATCCTGCATCATTCCACTTGTAACCTTCGATATCGTATAACTTAGAAGCAGTTCTGCCGTTGGTCTCGTTCATAAAGGCATAAGGGTCAGCCTTAAGTCTTGCGTAGTTATTTTTATCTGTTATTTCGAACTTGTAATTATCTAATGCTTTGGCATTAGGAACATAACCTTCCCAAACACCATCTTTGCTAATCTTCTTCATTGGACTAGCGGAACTATCCCAATTATTGAAGTCGCCAAGTATTTGAACTTTAGTAGCATTAGGTGCCCAAGTTCTAAATATATATCCATCTTTATAAGGGTGTGCACCCATATATTCATAGGCTTGAAAATATGTGCCCTGATGGAATAGATATAATTGGTCGTTATCTTTCTTTTCCATTTTTCTTTCCTGAAATTTTAATTTTTTGTAAATACATTATCTGTAATACAATTTTGCTAATTCCTTATACCAACCGCAAAGGTCTTTGGAAGGTAATTCTTTTAATTGCCAACCCCAGTTGCCTTTGATTGTGCCAGGGATATTCATTCTACAATCTGTTCCTAGTTTTAGGATATCTTGCATAGTGAATATAACTTTATTTGCACTACTGCGGTAAAGTGTTACGATTGAGTTGTCTACAACTGCATCATTTCCCCAATGTAGAGGAATTCTTATGTAATTTTTAAATCTGTTGATTTTGTCCCAATCGGAATTATTAAGTAGTCCCATAAAGGTATCATTGTCGTGAGTACCGATATAAGCAACACAGTTTTTCTCGTAATTGTGAGGTTGGTAAGCATTGTCTTCATCAGCCTCATCAAAAGCGAATTGTAATACCTTAAGTCCTGGTAAATTAAATTTGTCTTTAAGAGCAGTTGCTTCTGGAGTAAGTATACCTAAGTCCTCAGCAATAATCTCTACATTGACTTTGTTAGTTATTTGTTTTAGGATTTCATTTCCATAGCCTTTAACCCATTTACCATTTTTAGCGGTATTAGAATTTGCTGGAACAACCCAGTATTTGTTGAAAGCTATGAAGTGGTCTATTCTTAAGATATCGAATAGTTCTGATAATCTTTGGAAACGCTTCACAAAGAAACTATAATTGTTCTTTGCCATAGCGGTGTAATTATATATAGGATTTCCCCATAATTGACCTTCGCTATTGAAGTAGTCTGGAGGAACACCCGCTTTGTCACCTTTGCCATTAGCATCTAGTTTCCAGTTTTTTGGATTAGCCCAAACATCTGCACTATCTAGTTCGATATAGAAAGGCATATCACCGAATACTTTAATTCCTTTAGAATTAGCATAAGCCTTTATATCCTGCCATTGTTTGTTGGCTATATATTGAATAAACTTAATCTTGTTAAGTTCTTTTGCGTGTTTAAGTTTGAATTTATCTAGAATAACTTTGTCCCTATTCTTTAGTTCGGTAGGAAATTCTGTCCAAGGAGTATCCTTGTATATTTTCTTTAGAACTTTGAAACAAGCATAGTCATCTAGCCAAGCTTTGTTATCTTTAACAAATTCAGTTATATCGGTTGTCTTGCCGAACTTATCATAGATTAAATCAAGAGCTTTATCGATTTTGGCTTCCTCGACTAATCTGTCTCCCTCTTTGTCAAAACCAAAGGTATCGATTTCTGCTTTAGATAAGAACTGACTAAGGTCGATAAGGTATGGGTTAACAGCATAAGTACTAATTGCGCTATATGGAGAGTAGTAATAACCACAGTCGTTAATTGGTAGTACCTGCCAGATTTTGAAACCACCCTCAGCTAACCAATCTACGAACTTCATACAATTGTCCGAAAAAACACCTAATGTATTATACTCATTAGGCATACTTGTAATATGTAATAGAACTCCACTTGCTCTATAGTTTGTGTTTCTTTTATCTAATTTTGCCATTTTCCATTTTTCCATTTTTTATATTTATCATTGATATTTGTGTTTTTATGATAATTCATTCTACCGAAGTAAATCCGATTAATTTCTGCTACATATTTAGTTTATGCAAAGGCTTACTAAACTTGTAACATAAGTAGTAATATATATTATAATATTACTCGCTATATTATTTTAACATATAAGGGCTATATACTCAAAACAAAATAACTTCATTTTCGACATTTTTTTAATTTTTAAAAAGTTAATAAAATTTAAAGAAAAGTCTACTCACTAGCAAATAATTATGGTATAATAGTATAATACCAAATGTGTGCCAAATAGGCAGAAATCGAGGAAAAGTAATGGATAGAAATATTGTTGCAATATCTACCGCTATGGGTAATGGCGGAATTTCAATAATTCGTATGAGTGGCAAAGGGGTACTAGAGGTGGCGGACAAAGTTTTCTCAACTACCAACCTAAAGCCTAGTCAGTTCGAACCGAGAAAATTATATCTTGGTAACTTTTCTTGCGGAGATATTAAGGATAAGTGTATGTGTGTATACTTCAAAGCTCCCTTCTCTTATACAGGCGAGGACTTAATAGAATTCCATTGCCACGGTGGTATTACTCTTACTAATAAGGTTTATGAGTGTCTAGTAGATAATGGCTGTGACCCTGCTACCAAAGGAGAGTTTTCCAAACTAGCCTTTCTTAATGGTAAAGTAACACTTGATGAAGCCGAGGGTATAATTGATATGATTAATGCTGAGAGCGAAAGCGAACTTAAGGCGGGATATAATCTTATGCAAGGTGGTCTTAAAATCGAGGTTGAGAAACTTCAAGATGCCCTTACTGAGTTACTTGCAAAAATCGAAGTAACACTTGATTATCCAGAGGAAGATTTAGAGGAAGAGACTAGAAGTAATATTCTTAGCGAACTTCAGTTAGTTAAATTTCAATTAGAAAATATCTTATCTACAGCGTCTTATGGTAAGTGTGTTAAAGATGGAGTTAGGGTTCTTATTTATGGAAAAACTAACGCTGGTAAATCTAGCCTACTTAATTCCCTTCTTAACTACAATCGTGCAATTGTTACAGATGTCAAAGGTACAACTAGAGACACTCTAGAAGAGATGTTTAATTACAAGGGATACAAGTTCGTTTTGATTGATAGTGCTGGTATTAGAGAGAGTTCTGATATTGTTGAAAGTATCGGTATTGATAAGTCTAGAAACGAGCTTAAGTCTGCTGATATTGTTCTATATATACTAGATGGTTCTGTAGAACTAGACAAAGAAGATAAAGACATAATAAATTCATTAAAAGACAAAAACACAATACTTATTGTCAATAAGTCTGATTTAGGACAGGTGGTTAATGTTTCAGACTTGCCTTTTGATAAGCAAATAAGTATATCAACTTTAACAGGTGATAATATTGATGCGCTTAAGGAAATGATGCTAGAGTATGTTACTAGCAAAAATGTTAATAATGGCTCAATAGTTCTAACTAATACCCGCCATATTAATTCTATCAAGAAAGCACTTGAGAGAGCAGATGATAGTATTGTGAGTGTTCAAGATGAGATGCTTAATCTTGACCTAGTATCTATAGACATTAAGAATATTTGGTTAGAACTTGGTGATATAACTGGCAATAGCGATAATGAGAAAATTATTGATGATATATTTAGTAAATTCTGTGTGGGAAAATAAAAATTATGGGGAACAAAAAACAACAAAGACAGTATCGTTGGGAAGATAAAAAATCCGGTCTTGTGTGGGAGAGATTTAATACTAACAAACCAAGAGAATATGAAGATTACAATACTCTTGTTAATTTGTGGTCATCAGATAGAATGATTAGGACTTATATCCATTTAGATGAGCCTATTGCAGATACCTTCTCTGCCCTACTTAAAACTGATGATTATGATAGCGAAGCTTTCTTTTATGCTTTTGATAATGATAATCTAGCAGGAGTAACTTATATTACTGCTCCTATCGAAGGTTATGATGAGACTAATATTGAGTATTTGATTGTTAATCCAAGAATGAAAGGTATGGGTATTGGAACTAGAATGGTTAGTTCTATCAAGTCTAATCCTTACTTCTTTTCTGAAAGTCATATCGATACTTTCACTGCTTCTATTGAACATACTAATGAAGCAAGTAAGAGGGTTTTTGTTAAAAATGGTTTTAAGATGTACAAACCTGTACTTAATGAAAAATTAGTAGCTCTTGGGGTTTTAAATGTAAATAATATTTCTTCTAAGTTTGGAAGATGGTATTTTACAGAGCGTGAACTTGAAAAAACTAATGATTAAATGGTGGATTTAAAATATGCAAGAATTAATTGATAAGGACAATTCTTTATTTTGGAAGAAAGTTGGCAAACACGATTTGGGGGTTTGTGATAGAGAACGCACAATGCTAAATTATTGGGCTAGTCCTGATATTAAGCAGTTTCTAACTGATAGGTATCCTTTAGGTGAATTATTCTATACTTATATGGGTTACAATTCAAGTATTTGTTATTGTTATATTGATAGGAAAAGTAGCCCTAATTTAGAAATTGATGGTGTTGCTCGTCCAGCAAAGGAATTGGCTGGAGCGGTACTTCTTTATAATCCTTTTTCTGAAGGAGAGTCTATGTCTGTTGAGGCTATGGTTGTTAATCCAAGACTGGTTAGAAGAGGGATTGCTACTAGTATGATTGCTTCTATCAGGGATAACCCAGAGTTCTTTGGAAACGAATTACATACAGGCAAACTTATGGCGGCAGCTCACAAAGATAATATTGCTAGTCAAAAGGCTTTGCTAAAAAATAAATTCAAAGTAATGAAGAAAAATCCTCTAGGTTATATGGATATGTGCCTAGTCTACTACGAGTATGATAGACAAAAAGAATTATAAAAATTATGATATTAAGGAGGTAAAAAATGGCTTTTATAGACTATTTTAGAAAGAAGCAAAAGGCTAAAAAAGATAATGTAATAGATATAGATATAATAGAAAGTTTGCCTACTTTTTCTGATGAAGATTTAGGTCTTTATTGGAATAGAATTACCTCAGAGAATATTAAAGAAAACGAACAATAATTTGAACAAATGAGTTCTTGGTCGAGTGATGCTGGTATTCAGAGATATATTGCTTCAAGAACACCTATAAACAAACTTTTTAGAGATTGTATCTCAAGTGGAGAGCATAGTTCTATTAAAGGTAAAAATAATCTTTATTTCTGCTTTAATGATAATGCTGACTTTGTAGGTCTTGCCTATATTTCAGCACCGATTGGACAAAACAAACATTCTACTCTAGAATATATTATTGTTAATCCAGAGTTTCAAAGAGCTGGTATTGGAACTAAGATGGTTAAATCTATTTCTACTTATATTAATTACTTTAATAATGGTAATGAGTGTGATGGTATTGTCTCATCAGTTGAGCAGGATAATATTGCTAGTTCTAGGGCTTTTTTGAAGAATAATTTTAGGGTTGTTTCTGCTAATACTAGTGATACTGGGCGAATATATAATGTGTTTTATTTATCAGCGAGAAACAAAACTTCTGATATTGATAGTATGGTTGGATAAATAAGTTGGATTTGGTTAAGCGTAATACTCGTTTCTAGATAAATTTGTTTTAGATAATGTATTAATGATTAAATATAATATATTTTATAATTATATTTACAAATCTTAGCTTTTAGTATAAAATAATAGGGCGTTTTAATAATTTAACCAATTGGATTATATTAATAAAATGGCTTTATTTAGGAGAAAAATATGAGAAATGAACAATATGATGCAGTTGTAATTGGTTCAGGCCACGCAGGAAGCGAAAGTGCTTTGGCTTTGGCTAGAATGGGTAAGAAAACTTTACTTTTAACATTAAACCTAGATAGCATAGGTTTTCTTGCTTGTAATCCTAGTATTGGTGGAACTGCCAAAGGTCATCTTGTTTGTGAAATAGATGCATTAGGCGGAGAAATGGGCATTAATGCTGACAAAGCAACTATTCAAAGGCGTATGCTTAATAGTTCAAAGGGTTATGCTGTTCAAAGCCTAAGAGTTCAAGCCGATAAGAATAAATATCATACCTTACTTAAACAAACTCTAGAAAACCAAGAAAACTTAATTATTAAGCAGGGTGAGGCTAGTGATATTGTAGTTGAAGATGGTAGGGTGATTGCTGTTAAGACCAAGCAAGGTGGATACTATCCTTGTAAGTGTGCAATTATCTGTAGTGGTGTATATCTAAAGAGTAGAATTATTATTGGTGAATATTCAAAAGAGGTTGGTCCTAATGGATTTGCTAATGCTGAAGATTTGTCAGATTGTCTAATAAGACTTGGTTTTGAACTTAGAAGATTTAAGACTGGTACACCTGCAAGAATTCACGCAGATACTATCGATTGGAGTAGACTAGAGGTTCAAAAGGGAGAGGATAATATTCAGACTTTCTCTACAATGACCGCTGAAAATCCGCTAAATATAGCCGATTGTTATTTAACTTATACTAATAAAGGTACACACGATATAATACTTGATAACCTAGATAAAGCTCCTATGTACAACGGTGCAATTGAGGGTACTGGTCCAAGGTATTGTCCAAGTATCGAGAGTAAAGTTGTTAAATTTGCAGATAAAGAAAGACATCAATTATTCTTAGAGCCAGAGGGTATGGATACTAAGGAGATTTATCTTCAAGGTTTTAGTACTAGTATGCCTATTGATTTGCAAGAAGATATGATACATTCACTTGCTGGTCTTGAAAATGCTCATATTATGAGAGATGCTTATGCTATAGAGTATGATTGTATAGATGCTACAACTCTATATCCTACTCTTGAGAGTAAAAATATCAGTGGATTATACTTTGCTGGTCAGATTAATGGTACTAGCGGATATGAAGAGGCTGGTGCTCAAGGTCTTATTGCTGGTATTAATGCTAGTCTAAAATTAGATGGCAAAGAACCGCTAATATTGAAGAGAAGTGAGAGTTATATTGGTGTTTTGATTGATGACTTAGTAACCAAGCCAACCTTCGAACCATATCGTATGATGACCTCCAGAGCAGAGTATAGATTAACACTTAGACAAGACAATGCTGACATTAGGTTGACAGAAATTGGCAGAAAGTGTGGACTTGTTGGCGATAATAGATATAATGAGTTTAAAGAACATCTTAGACAAATAGATGAGTTGGATAGGGTTCTGGACGAAATTTTGAGCCCTAAAGAGGCTAAAGGATTGTTTGATAGTGTTAAAGAGGTTCTTAACCTTAATAGTGGTGTATCTCTTAAAGATTGTCTAAAAAGAGTGGGTATAACCGCAGAAGTTCTTCAAGCATATTATCCTGATAAGTTAGGTGTTTATTCAATCAGAGCAATTAAACAGTGGGAGATTAACCTTAAGTATAGTGGTTATCTTAAGAGACAAGAAATTCAAATTGCTCAAGCGAGAAAGCAAGAGGATATTGAATTGCCAAACGACTTTGATTATAATCAAATTAAAGGTATGAGATTGG
>JAZLDP010000155.1:0-9817 GCA_045614835.1 Clostridia bacterium
TAAGCAACAAAAAAGCGAACCTAAGTTCGCTTAATTTGGTGCTGGTGATCAGACTTGAACTGATACGGGTGTTACCCCGCAGGATTTTAAGTCCTGTGCGTCTGCCGATTCCGCCACACCAGCATAATTGGAGGCACCACTCAGATTCGAACTGAGGCATGAGGGTTTTGCAGACCCGGGCCTTACCGCTTGGCTATGGTGCCATATCTTCAAAAGACAATGTTATTATATCATAAGAATTTATTCAAGTAAAGTGTTTGTTTGAAAATTTATTATATATTTTTTAAAATTTTTATTTTTGGTAGTTACTTAAAGGTTATGCTCAAAAATATTTTTTTGTTAATAGAATTTGTGTTGTTATTATTTATTTTTTATCAAAATAAATTAAGGGTGGTGAATAATGAAGATATATTTCTATTTTTGATGTATTTTAAATAATTTATTCTCAAAAAATGTTTTTAAATAGGCAAATTGTATGTTATACTTATTTTGTAAAATTAAATTAAAGGTGTTATATGGATAAAAGAAATGATTATCTAAATTGGGATGAATATTTTATGGCTATTGCCAAAATTTCTGCACAAAGAAGTAAAGACCCTAATACTCAAGTTGGTGCTTGTATTGTTTCTGCTGATAATAGAATTCTTTCTTGTGGATATAATGGTGCACCTAACGGCTTTGATGATAATGACTTTCCTTGGAAGAGGGAGGGTAATCCGCTAAATACTAAGTATATGTATGTTTGCCACGCAGAACTTAATGCTATTCTAAACTATAGAGGTTTCAGAAAAGACTTTGAAGGTGGCAAAATTTATGTTGACCTATTCCCTTGTAATGAGTGTGCAAAGGCTATTATTCAAAGTGGTATCAAGACTGTAATATATTCATCAGATAAATATAATGGTACAGAGGGCAACCTTGCTTCTAAGAAACTATTCTCAGAGTGTGGTGTAGACTATTATAGGTTTGAAAGTAAGAAAGAACTTAATATTGATTTGAAGTGTAATGACTAAAAAATAAAACACATAGCTAATTTAAGTTATGTGTTTTTTATTTTATTTGTTTAATGAATAAATATTAAATATTATCTATAAATATACAGACTATACTAATGATATTGGAAGAGTTGGTAAGTTCTCGTGTACGAAGAAATCTACTATATCTTTATATACTTCTTCTTTGTTGGTTTCGTTATGAAGCTCGTGTCTTGCATCTTTGTAACCTTTTAAGAATACTTTTTTCATAGCTTTACCATATGTCATAAATAGTTTAAATATGCCTTTATTTCCACAAACTGGGTCTTCAGTGCCTGTAATTATAAGTATTGGAAGATAATAAGGAATATTCTTTATGTTTTTGTAATTTTTACGAGCGTTTTTGAAAAATGACCAATAGAAGTTGGTTGGGAATGTATGTCCACACATTTCGTCTTTTGAATATTTATACCAAACATCCTCATCTCTAGATAACCAGTTACCATTAGGGAATTTTTTTCCATAACCCTTGATACTGATACTCTCGATAAATTTTGCTGGTTTCTTTTTTTGTCCAAATGCTTTAAGTATACTTGCAACCATATATCCAGACTTGAATGCCATAGAATTAGTGTATGTTGAACCACAAAGAATTACACTTTTGATTTTAAAGCTATTTTCAACCATATATCTTTGAGTGATAAATGAACCGAAAGAGTGTCCAAATATATGAATTGGCAGTTTGAATTTATCTATTAAGTAGTCTGTTATTATAATTTGGTCATTAACAATTTCCATAAAGATATCTCCATCAGAGTAACCCCAAGGAAGATTGTTATTAAGAGCTGTGTTTCCGTGTCCACGCAAATCTGAAGCAAATACGATAAGTCCTTGTGTGTTTAGGTATTTAGCTAGATGGTCATATCTTTTTGCATGTTCTTGCATTCCGTGGATAATTTGTACAACTCCGACTGGTTTTTCTACCTTATCCCATAGATAACAAGATAGTTCGAAGTCGTTGTAGCCTTTTAGTTTGATTGTTTTCATTAATTGTCTCCGATTGTTTTTCTAACTGCTTTATGCCAACCTTCAAGTAGTGACATACGAGTTTTTGTATTCATTGTATTTTTAAATTCTTTAAGTATTTGTATTTTTGACTGAATTTCTTTTAATGATTTAAAGTGTCCAAGTGTTAATCCAGCCATATAAATTACACCTAGTGCTGTGCATTCTGTAGAAGTTGGTTTAACAATTTTTTTGCCTAGAATATCGGCTTGGAATTGCATTAAGAATTCGTTACGAGTTACTCCGCCATCTACACGAAGTTCTTTAACAGAAATATCTTTGTTTTCCATAGTTGTAACAATATCATAAGTGTTATAGGCCATACTTTCAAGACCGGCTCTAATAATTTCATTTTTGGTTGTTCCTCTTGTAATACCAGTAATACAACCTGTTGAATTGGCTGACCAGTATGGTGCTCCCATTCCAGTAAAGGCTGGAACAAAGTATACTCCATCTGTAGATTGTAGGTTGCTACAGATTTCGCTTGATTGTTTGTTGCTCTCTAATACTTTTAGATTGTCTATTAACCAATTAACTACAGTACCTGCGTTGAAGATGCTTCCTTCTTCTGCATATATTGTTCTTCCATTAAGTGTCCAGGCAATTGTTGATAGCATTTTGTCATTTTTGATTGGAGTGTCACCTGTATTGCTTAGGATGAAGCAACCTGTGCCATAAGTAGCTTTTGCAAGACCTTTATTGAAACAACCTTGTCCAAATAGTGAAGATTGTTGGTCTCCAAGAATTGCACCAATTGCTATATCTCCGTACTTAGTATGTGCAGTTCCTAATTGTTTGCCGTTGCCGACAACTTCTGGAAGAATGTTTTCTGGAATTCCGAAGAAGTCTAATAATTTTTTGTCCCAAGTAAGAGTGTTAATATTGAATAACATTGTTCTACTAGCGTTGCTTGTATCTGTAATAAACTTTTCGCCTTTTGTTAGTCTATAGGTTAGATATGCATCTATAGTTCCTACACATAAGTTATTCTCTTTCAATAATTTCTGAACATTTTTGTCGTTATCAAGAAGCCATTTGATTTTTGTAGCAGAGAAGTATGGGTCTACAATAAGACCTGTATTTTTCTTGATATATTTACGCATACCTTTCTTGATACTATCGCAATAATCTTTGGTTCTACGGCATTGCCATACGATTGATGGACATACGCTTTCGCCTGTAGTTTTGTCCCAAGCAACGATACTTTCTCTTTGGTTAGTGATACCTAGACCTATTATTTCATCTGCTGAAATTCCACTATCTTTGATAGCTTTGTTCATAGTTCTTTGCATAACGGTCCAAATTTCATTGGCATCGTGTTCAACCCAAGCTGGTTGTGGAAAATATTGTTTAAATTTCTCGTTAGTAATATTAATTATCTCATTGTTAACGGTGTCATAAACAAGTGTTCTTGCTGAGGTTGTACCCTCATCTAAACCTAAAATATATCTTTTCATAAATTACTCCAATACATTAATAATTTAATTGTAGCATCTTTATAGATTTTAGGCAATTACATTAATTATATTTGACATATTTAAACAATTTCTATAGCATAATAATATATAGTTGATTTATGTATTTAAGTTATATAACTTAAAATAATAGAATTGTTTTGTTTGAAAAACTTTATATAGGTAGGTTGACTAGGAGGAAAAATGGAATTTATATATGATTATGCTGTCCTTGGTGGAGGTGTTGTAGGCTGTGCAGTCTTCAATAAACTTGTTCGTCAAGGCAAAGAAGTTGTGCTTATTGAAAAAGGTTATGATGTTGCTGTTGGTACAACCAAGGCTAATAGCGGTATTGTTCACGCTGGTTTTGATGCGAAAGAGGGAACTTTAAAGGCGAAGTTAAATGTTAGAGGTGCTGAACTTATGCCTGAACTTTGTAAGAGACTTAATGTTCCTTATGTTCAAAATGGTGCTGTTGTTATTGGTAACTTTTTGCCAACACTTCAAGAACTATATGATAGAGGAATTTCTAATGGCGTAAAGGGTCTAGAAATTCTTGATAGAGAAAAGCTAGAGAAGAAACTTCCTTGTATTGCTGATAATATAACTTGCGGATTATATGCTAGTACCTCTGCAATTGTATCACCTTATAAACTTGCTATTGCTCTTGCTGAAGAAGCTGTAATTAATGGTGGTAATGTAATGTTTAATTACCAAATTAAGAAGTTTAAAAAGCATAATAATTTTTATATGCTTGGTGATGGTGTTCAATATATCCTAGCTAGAAAGATTATTGTTTGTGTTGGTGCAGGGCATAATGAACTTGCAAAAGTTCTAGGTAATAGTGAATATCCAATTCAATTCAGAAGAGGCGAGTATTATCTTCTTGACAAGGGCGCTATGGATATTAATGCTCTTACTGTATTTCCTTTACCAACCAAAGAGAGTAAAGGTATACTGATTACTCCTACAACTAGTGGAAATATTATTGTAGGACCTACTTCTACAATTGCCGATACTAGCGAGACAGTTACTACTGCTATGGGACTTAATGATATTGCTGAGAAAGCAGGTACTATGCTAAATAATGTTAATCTCAAAAAGAATATTCGTGTTTTCTCTGGTATAAGAACTGTTGTTGGTGATGACTTTGTCATTGAGAAAGATACAAATAACGAAGACATTATTAATGTTACTGGAATATGTTCGCCTGGACTTACTGCAGCTCCTGCTATTGCTGAGTATATTTGTGAAATGCTTGGTGAAACTGGAGAAGAAATTGAAATGAAAAGTTTGCCTGTGCATAAAAAGTTGCAAGGTGCTACATCTGAAGAAATCAAAGAAATGATTGCAGAAGATGAAAGATATGGCAAGATTGTTTGTCGTTGTGAGAATGTTAGTGAGAAAGAAATAATTGATGCTATTAATTCTCCATTAAAACCAATTACCTTAGATGCAATCAAGAGAAGAACTAGAGCCGGTATGGGAAGATGTCAAGGCGGTTTCTGTTTCTCTAAAGTTATGGAGCTTATTGCCAAAGAAACTGGTATGAGTATTGATGAAGTTTGCAAAGAAAATGCTGGTAGCAGAATAATTGTTGGAGATATTAAAGATGAAAGATTATGATGTAGTTGTAATTGGTGGCGGACCAGCTGGAATGGGTGCTGCCCTTGAGTGTGCAAAAACCGGTGCTAAAACTCTAATTGTCGAGAGGGATAATAGACTAGGTGGAATACTTAATCAATGTATACATAATGGCTTTGGTCTACATTATTTCAAAGAAGAATTAACCGGTCCGGAATATGCTCACAAATTCAAAACTTTAGTAGATGAAAGTGATATTGATGTTAAATTAAATACTTTTGTTACTAAAGTTGAAGGTAAGAAAATAACTATGATTAGCCCAGAAGGGCTTGATGTAGTAGAGCCAAAAGCAATAGTATATGCTATGGGTTGTCGAGAAAGAACTGCTGGTAATATTAAACTTACTGGAACTAGACCCGCTGGAATTATGACAGCAGGACAAGTTCAAAAACTTGTTAATTTTTATGGTAAAGTTCCTGGTAAAAAAGTTGTTATTCTAGGTAGTGGAGATATTGGTCTTATTATGGCTAGGAGACTTACTTTTGAGGGAGCGGAAGTTCTAAAGGTATTTGAAATTATGTCTACTTCTAGTGGTCTTGCTAGAAATATTAGACAATGTCTTGATGATTTCAATATTCCAATTCATTATAATACCACTATTACTGAAGTAATTGGTACAGATAGAGTTGAGGGTATTAAGTATGCAAGAGTTGATGATAAGATGCAACCAATACCTGAAACTGAAGAGTATTTGGAGTGCGACCTTGTTGTATTATCTGTAGGTCTTGTACCTGAATATGATGTTGTAACAGCTCCTAAAGTTGATACTAGAACTGGTGGTCTTGTTGTTAATGAATACAGAGAATGTGAGGAAGGTGTATTTGCTTGTGGTAATGTTCTTCATGTTCACGACTTAGTTGATAATGTTACTATAGAGAGTACTCTTGCTGGTAAAAATGCAGGTCTATATGCTCTTGGTGAGTTAAAAAGAGGCAAAGAAAACAAGGTGTTTGCTGGTAATGGAATTAGATATACTGTTCCTAGTTCTTACTTTGAAAGTGATGAAGGAACATTAGATATTTACTTTAGAATAACTAAGAAATTTGTAAATGCAAAGATTGTTGTTTATTCTGAAGGAATTGAGGTATTTACAAAGCAAACAATTGCCTTAAATCCAGGAGAAATGGAAGTAATAACTGTAGAAAAATCAAAACTTAAAGGCGATATTAGTGTATCTATTATCGAAAAAGAGTAGGTGAAGTATGGAACTTATATGTATTAAATGTCCTAGAGGTTGTAATCTGATTGTAGATGGGGAGAATATCTCTGGTAATATGTGTCCTAGAGGAATTGATTATGCAAAAGAAGAACAAACTAATCCTGTAAGAATTGTTACTACTCTTATTAAAGTTGGTTCTTCAGTTGTTCCTGTTAAAACTTCTTGTGAAGTTCCTAAAGCAAGAATTGATGATGTCTTGAAAGAAGTTAGTAAGATTAATGTTGAACACACAAATATTGGAGATATTGTTCTTAGTAATATTTTAGATTTGGGTGCTGATATAATTGTAACAGGTGAACCATATAATAAATAATTCAAAAGACGCTTGGTAAAACCGAGTGTCTTTTTTGTTAAATATATTAAAAATCATATAGAAAATTATTTGATTAAAATTAAATTTTTATAAATTAATTTCGTGTTAAATACATATAATAGAACTAAAAGGGGTCTTTATGTGGGAAGTAACACTAATAGGTGAAAGTCAAGATTATGTGCACTTTCATATTTTTGAAAAAATGCTAAAATCTACCTACAACAAACAAGTAATTATAGCAATATCGCCTAAAGTGGATACTGCTTGTTTAAGTGTAGCAGTAACCAATAAAAGATTAATTAGTCCTGTAAAAAAATTACTACTTGAACTTATCATAAAGATATGTAAAGAAGAATATTATATAGCAAACCTCAATATACTTACAGAAGATGATGAATTACGATACTTTGTTCTGTTAACTGCTGTTATATCTAATCTTGAAGATGAAGTTGATTATGCTAAGGTCAAAGTTAAGTTTTCAAAGATTATACATATTCGTTCATTGCTTAGATTTAGGCTAGATAAATTATATTTTTTGTGGGAAAAGTTTGTTAACTATTTTAATTATACATTTAAATACACAATTAGTGATGAGTTGTATCTAGAGTTTTTGAAGTTTTTGGCTAATAACTCTAGAAGAGATGGTGATGTTGTATATTTAGAAAAAGAAGATAATTACTTTTGTATTAAGAATAAAAATAACAAGACACTATCAAAAGTTGACAAAACTGATGAGGTTGGTGTTATTGTTAATCTTATAGTTATGGCACCAATTAAACTTATAATTAACTGCTATTCTACACTTAGTTCTAAGATTGCTGGTCTTATAGAATATCTATTTGAAGATAAGGTTAGTATTCTTCTTTAATTTTAAATAAAATACTTGACAACTAGTTCTTTTAGGGTTAAAATGGACTTGTTAATTAAATAGTACGAAGACAAAAGACAAGTAGATAAGTTTAGGTCAGATACAGAGAGTAAGGGGTGCTGAGAGCCTTGCATAAGAGAAACTTAATTGAAACCACTTTTTGAGTACCTGTTGGTCTTGCAGTAAAAGACTAAATTGAGCGGGTTGATTTATTCAACCAAGTAAGGTGGAACCACGAGATATTATCGTCCTTATGTTTTTTATGACATAAGGATTTTTTTATAACTTATGTCAAATAATTAGTTACAAGGAGAGAAAATTATGAGTGATAACAACGAAAAACAATCAATGTATAGACATAGTATGAGCCATGTTCTTGCTAAGGCTATTAAGGAACTATATGGTAATGACACCAAACTTGCTATTGGTCCTGCTGTAGATAATGGTTTCTATTATGACTTTGATATGGAGAAATCTATTTCAAGTGATGACTATGCTAACATTGAAGCAAAAATGAAAGAAATTATTGAGAGAAACGAAGACTTTATTAGAAAAGAGGTTTCTAAGGCAGAAGCATTAGAAATGTTCAAAGATGAGCCATACAAAGTAGAGCTTATCAATGAGTTACCTGAAGGTGAAGTTATTTCTGTATACTATCTAGGAGAAGACTTTGTTGACTTATGTAGAGGCCCTCACGTTGAGAATACTAAGTACTTAAGAGGTTTTGCTTACAAAATCAATAGAGTAAGTGGCGCTTATTGGAGAGGTAGCGAGAAGAATAAAATGCTTCAAAGGGTATATTTCTATGGTTTCCTTGATAAGAACGACCTAAAGAAGTATATCACTGCTATGGAAGAAGCAATCAAAAGAGACCATAACAAACTTGGTAGAGAACTAGGAATATTTACAACTGTTGATATGATTGGACAAGGTCTTCCAATTCTTCTACCTAAGGGTGCTAGAATTGTTCAACTTCTACAAAGATTTGTTGAAGATGAAGAGCAAAAAAGAGGCTGGTTATTAACTAAAACTCCATTTATGGCTAAGAGTGATTTGTACAAGGTTAGCGGACACTGGGACCATTATAAAGATGGTATGTTCGTACTTGGTGATGAGGAGAAGGATAAAGAAGTATTCGCTCTAAGACCTATGACTTGTCCATTCCAATATCAAGCATACTTAAATGAGACTAGGTCTTATAAAGATTTGCCTCTAAGATATAACGAGACTTCAACTCTATTTAGAAATGAAAGTAGTGGTGAAATGCACGGTCTAATCAGAGTTAGACAATTCACAATCTCTGAGGGACACCTAATGTGTACTCCAGAGCAACTTGAAAGCGAATTTAGAGGTTGTCTAGAACTTGCAGTATTTATGTTAAAAACTCTTGGACTTTATGAAGATAGTTCTTATAGGTTCTCTCAATGGGACCCAGAGAATAGAGAAAAGTATATTGGTACTAATGAACAATGGGAAGAGGCTCAAGGTGTTATGAAGAAAATCCTTGATAACCTAGAAATTCCTTATTCTATTGGTGTTGGTGAAGCTGCTTTCTATGGTCCAAAACTTGATATTCAAATCAAAAATGTTTGGGGTAAAGAAGATACTCTTATTACTATCCAAATTGACCAATTACTTGCTGAGAAATTTGGTATGGAATATACTGACAAAGATGGTGTTAAGAAAAATCCATATATTATTCACAGAACAAGCATTGGTTGTTATGAGAGAACTCTTGCATACCTTATTGAGAAATATGCAGGTGCATTCCCAACTTGGTTAGCTCCTACTCAAGTTAAAATTCTTAATATTGCTGATGCTCATCTTGAGTATGCACAAGAATTAAAAGCTAAACTTGAAGGTTATGGCTTAAGAGTAGAACTTGATGATAGAAATGAGAAAATTGGTAAGAAGATTAGAGATGCTCAACTTGAGAAAGTTCCATATTCATTAATTATTGGTGACAACGAAGTTAAGGATAATACTGTATCTGTAAGAAAGAGATTTGTTGGTGATATGGGTATTAAGCCAGTTGATGAATTTATCTCAGATATTATGAAAGAAGTTGCTTCTAAAGCAATCAACTAATTTTAATTAAAAATGCATAGTGATTAGTTTCACTATGTATTTTTTTATTAAAAATCGTCTTGATTTATGGGTTTTTGAATTGTTTGACAATCCAAAGTTGTCTGCATATATTATTATATAATATATTATATATATATAATATTATAATACGAAATTTGACGAAAAAATTTTTGAAAAATTTGTGGTATTTTA
>JAZLDP010000156.1:0-6564 GCA_045614835.1 Clostridia bacterium
GCAAACTGTATATGTAGGTGGTATTGCTGGTGATGTAGAAACTGCAAATATTGATATGGCACATTCAGGATTAAGATTACAAGTTTCTGGTTTGTATACTGGTAACTATTCTGCTAATCAATATTATGGTGGTATTGCTGGTAGAGTTTCTAATGCAAGTATTCATAATACTTACCTTGGAAATGCGAAAGGAACTCAATCATTTATGAACGAGTATACCGTTGCAACTTCAAAGGCTTATGCATTTGTTGGACATATTACTACTGGAACTGCTAATATTAGCAACTTCTATAGTGCAGCAGAATTTGCAATTAAGTCTAACAATGGTACTTTCTATTCAACTAGTACTTATGACACAAGCAGTATGTTTATGTTATATGGAACATTTAGTGGTACACTTACTAATGCAGTTGTCAAGACTGGAGAGCAATTAACTGCTAAGAACTTAGATGGCAAGTTTGACTTTACTAATATTTGGACAGTTGATAATAATATTGCTAATGGATATATGTATCCAGTGCTAATTGAGAATATCAATGCACACGATGTATTCATTACAGTTGTGACTGAAGGTGTTCATTTCGTAGAGGGTGAAACTGCACTGAGTGGTGGTTATGTACTTGACCACGCAGTAACATATGATGGTGATGCTGTATTCGGCAATAGTTATCATATTAATGAACACGGAGAGTATGAGATTACCAAGACTGCTAAAGCAGTACACGATAATACTCTTAATTCTCATAAAATTTCTGTTACTCCTCTTGCAGGATACCATATTGCTAGAATTGTTCTAGATGGAATAACTATCTATTCTGGTATGATGGGTAATGAGATTAGCTCTAATATCTATGAATTCGATATTTTAGACATTATTACTAGCGAGTTTGCTGATAGTTATAGTACACTTGCCAGTGCATTTGTAAGTGTTAACGAGCATACTGTTCAAGTAATCTTCAGTAAAGACTTCTATTATATTGATACTGGTCTTTATGATATGGTAAGTGGAAGTAGTGCTCCAAATGACACTACAACTGATTATGGAAAATTATCTGATACTTATGGTAACATTTCTATTGCATTCAAAGAAAGAACTCTAGCAAGTGGCGCTGTAAAGAATAACAATGTTGCTTATAATACTACCTTATACAATAGAGATAATAGTCCATGGACATTGTCACAAGATGTAGATAATTACTACTACATTGATACTAGACTAAAGACCGAGAGTGGTATTAATCTAGACAATGCTAATAGTTATATCGACATTACAGTTACAGCTAAGCCTTTCCTTGGTGAAGATAACTCTTATATTATCCCATCAATCACTGGTTGGGCATTCGTTCCACTAGGAGCATCTGTTTCTAACATAATTCTTAATGAGTATTATTACTATTTCGATTGGGCAGGATATTATTATTCAGCTTCTAATAGTGAGAATAACTATATCAACAATTGGTACAAGAACAATTATATTGCATTCACAAATACAGAACTTGATAGTAAGGTATTGAATGTTACTACTCAATATGCTGAGAATAGAACTCATACTTATGTTGTAGAGAGCACAATCAGAGTTATGCCACACTTAATTAGTGCATATAATGCTGGTACTTTCTATGCAATTGTTGAGTATATTCAAACAACAGCACTTGTTGACCAATATCACTATCATACTCATATCAACTCTTGTTATGATGCTAATGATAATTTAATTTGTAGAGACCATATCGACCACTCTCCAAAACACGAAGAGGCTGGTTGGGAAGATACTTATTATGATGATATTGTAACAACTAATAGTACAGTTCAATTCGGTAAATATGACCCAGCTAACGAAAGCTTTAGTCTAGCAAATACCGTTGGTAATGCTACTTGGGGTGATTATGTACCTAACAATGATGATGTATTATTAACTCTAAATGATGTACTTAATGGTTCATATATCAATAAATTCAGTAGAACTTGGTATGACCTAGAACAAGGTAAACTAAGAACTTGGTACTATGAATATGATATAGTTGCAACTAGTTCGATTAATACTATTTACGAACTGAAATATAACTCCTCAACTGAATTATATGAGAAAGATATCTTATTCACATTTGATGATGTTGGTGATGGTTATGATTATAACAATCCAGAATACTTAAAGTGGGTAGATATTATTAATCATTACCATGTTGGCGAAACCGTTAAACTTGGTTCTAACTTAGATAACAATTCACAAGTAACCTTTGTAATCAAAGACTATTGTATGATAACTTCTGGTGAGTACGCATTCTACTTCACTGAGAGTTTATATGATATTACCTTCAACTTCTATAATCCAGAGGCTGGAGATGGTACAATTTATTTAAGTAACAAGAATATAGAGAATAGAGACTTAATACAACAAATAGCATCTGTTAAAGTTGTAGATGGTGTTGTTAACTATGTAATTGGTACTTATAATCCAACATCTAATCCTTTCAAAGAATTGAAAGAGAGTGATGGTCTAGTTGAGACAAATATTACTGCCTTTGTATATCTAATCAAAGTTGGTATCAAGATTGATGAAAATGATGGTAAGGTTGTAGTGTATGCACAAATGCCTGCTAACTATTATCTATATATGGAATTTGTTAATAACGAGAAATATAGAGTAATAGATGGTATGACAAGTTTGCATCATTGGCATTTGAAGAATACTTCTGCTGGTGATGAAAAGTTTGATGGTGAAACAGGTGCATCATATACTCCTGAATCAGATGGAGTTAGTGATAGAGATGAGGGTTACCTATTCTATGACTATCATATCCATAATAATACTAATACAAGTATTACTAAGACTTATTATTACGACTATGGTAGACTAACTACTATAGACGAAGAAATGATAATGGATATCAATTATCTAGATGACTATTATTCATACTTTGACCAATTAGGTATGGATACAGGTTCATACACAACAGCAACTCCTCGTAGAATTACTGTAAGTGGAGACAGTGATGTTACTAACCTAGAAACTTATATGAACAAATACATTAAGTTCTCTAATGATGTAAATAATGCTGTAACTGAAGGAATTGATAGAGATAAACCATTTATCATTGATAACCCATATAGACTTGGTTATTTGGCATACTTAATTAACTATACTGATAATATTTCTAACGAAGATGAAATACCTTATGATAAATTGCATTATCAATTGACTGGCTCTCTAATGATGACTGATAGGTTATGGGAACCAATTAAAAACTTCTCTGGAACATTCTATGCTTCAGATGAGATACTTGGTCAAATTGGTTACTTAGACCTAAGAGATGGAGGATTCTTCAGACAATTAACTGATGCACATATCATTAATATTACATTCAATTACACAACATTATCTATGACTGATGCCGGTGTACTTTCCGGTGTGGCAGATGGTTCTATTTCGGATAATGGTGTATATCTAGATAGAGTAGTTATGCGTAACACAGTTGCTACCACAAACGAAAGTTATGTACTAACTTATGTTCAAAATTTAGTTATCAACCAATCAATCTTCGAAACTAAGAACTTAGCTGGATTTATCCGTGATGGTTATGGTTATTCAATTGTAGATACTTATTACTATACTGATGGTGTGAACAAGGATTGTAATGGTAATATGTCCTTCGTTGCTAATAGTATTGTTGGACCTAATAGTTCTTCAACACTTGATGGTCTAACTAATATCAAAAATAGCGTATTTAGAATTGCTGATAACTCAAAATATTCTAGTTCTACTCTAAAAGCAATTACTGGTACAAACACAACAGTTTGTGACAAAGACCAAACAATTACTGCTGATAACAAACAGACTTACTTCAAATATCTAGACTTTGCTAGAATTTGGAACTTCGTTGCAGGAGATGCAGGTGCTTATACATTTACTCTTGTTGGACTTTCTTCTACCGATGCCGATAAGATTGATATTAATACCTTTAGACCTGAAGGAAGTTCAAGTTATAGTGGTGGTAACGGATATATCTATAATCCATATTTAATTGAAGATTATGGTGATTGGTTATTGTTTGTTAACCAAATGAATGCTTCTGTTGAGAATAATTCCTTTGATTACAACAACTCAGATGTATATTATCAATTATCAGGAGACATTGATTTAGCAGGTAAATATTTACCATCAATTATTGACTTTAGAGCTAACTTAAATGGTAATGGTCATACAATTAGCAACTTCTATCTATACAATAATAGTAGTGATTTGAATGGTATGTTTATTACTAATAATGGTGTTATCGAGAAATTATTCATTGATAATATCAAAGTAGTTGGTTCATTTACTTCAAGTGAAACAACTGCAACTGCTGGACTTGTAGCTGTTAATAACGGTACAGTTCGCAAGACTTCAGTTTCTGGAGATATTATTGCTAATAGTACTTATACCGCAGGTGTAATTGCTTACAATAATGGTGTAGCAGATACAGTTATTACAACATCTGTTCTTATCAAAGATACTACAGGTGCTCTAAGAATTGAGTGCGAGACACTTATTGCAAGTGTAGAGAAATATACCGCTGGTATTATGGGAACTAACAGTGTATCTTCTACTAACGATAGTTTAGGTATTGAGGGTACAACTGTTATGGGTGGTGCTTATCATACTGCAGGTATCGTTGCTGATAACTATGCAAGTGCATTAAGTAACCTATATACAATCGGAAAAGTATATTCTTATGCTGGTCCAATTAGTGCTCTTGTTATGATTAATGAGCCAACAGATGTAACTATTACTAATGCATATTCAATGAGTGTTAATGGAAATTATGTTCATAATCCTAAGACTGCTCAGATTGCTGTTAATACTTCTAGTGGTAATATTAATATTAACTATTCTAGATATATAACATCTAATGAATGTGCAGTTACAGGGGGTTCTTCTAATGTTAACTATTCTACTAGCCTTGCTGCTAATGGATTCGTTGCAACAGAGTTCAGTAATACTGAATGGGATTATGTAAATGTATGGAGTTTATATGGTTCAGCTCCTGTATTCAAATATTTCAATGATTATATCGTTCAATTACCATTTGGTGATGATTATGATTATATAATTGCTTCAGATATAGATGATTACTATGGCAACCCTAACAAATACTTTACATATAACCTAAATGAAAATGGTGATAATAGAAGAGTTTATGTATCTGAAGATATCAAAAATGGCACAATGGAAGGTAAGTATATTATTCTAAGAGATAGTGCTTCTAACTTCGATTATGTAATTGAGATTAGAACAGATACTGCTTGGCATAATGTTACTCAAACTGGACAAAACTCTACAACCCTAAAACAAAATGGTATTGTTATTAATGATGATAGTACAATTTATGTATATAGAGGTTCTAGTGCAACAATTAATGTTACAAGTGTAATCTATAGACATATCTCAACTATTCAACTAAAGAATTATCAAAATACTCCAGATGTTACATCCGATGCTCAACTTGAAGAGTATGAGATGACATATGAAGATGACTTATTACCATATAGTAACAATCACAATAGAGTTACTGGTAACAAGACTGGTGTATATTACACAATGACACCAGCAAGTATAGTAGAAGATAAGTATGATAGAAATAGATTTGATTATTATATCGAAATCGAAGATACTATTGATACTTATGATATTACTATCGGAAAAACACAAAATACTTCTGTTACTGGCGAAAATCTACTTGACTTGGTAACAATCACAGAGAAAGATTCTAATGGTGCTAATGTTCAAGATGCAGTAACTAGTGCATTAGCTCAAGACACAGATACAGTAACAATGTATGGAGTTAAATATGGTAGTACAGTTAGAATTGCTCTAACATTAAATAGTGATATCCTAACTACTGTTGATGAAAATGTCAGAGTAGATATGTGGAGACTAATTAAGAGCAAGATTAACCAGAACCCAGATAACAAAAATATCGTGGATAGTGTATGGACTGATACCACAGATAATTATACTAATACCTTCGATAAGAACTTCCATATTAACAACTATGATGAATTTACCTTAGTTGGCGCTAAGACCAATGCAGACTATGTTATCAGAGATGGCAAGGTTTATATTGAGTTCAAAGCTACTACCGAAACTGGTGGTGAATATGTTGTAGACCTTGTTAAACAATGGTTAGTTCAAGTTAGTATGAATATCTTAGATGTCAATGCTTCATATGAAAACTATCCAGATGTATGGATTAGTGGTTACGAAGATGGTGCAACACTTGATTCTAATAGAACACTAATTCAAGAAGTAGATACAACTACTCAACATGTATCTACCTACAATACTCAATACTTTGATACAGACCAATCATTCAAAGTACTAGATTTAGGTAATTATATCTTAGAGAATATCACATATAATTATGGTGAATCAGGCAACTTAGAATATCCATTTGATTATCTTGGTATCGACTTTATGTCTGTTAACAAAGTATTCGTAGACAATGGACAGACTGTAAATATCTTCACCTCACACAATGCCCACTATACATTCTTAGGTTATAGAGATAGTGGTGCTACCACATA
>JAZLDP010000157.1:0-4178 GCA_045614835.1 Clostridia bacterium
TATAGAAAACAAAAAGGTTACTTGCGAACAAAAGAAAAGTTTGAGAGATTTACAAACAAGCCTAGAATATAATTATCATTACTTTATGAACAGATTAAAAGTAGATGATTTGAGAGTGTTCAAAATGCTCCCTATTGGTAAGGAAGATATTAACTTATGATAATTGGTGTAGAAGGAAATGTTCATAGTGGCAAAACCACTTATATTAGAGAGTTTGTTGAGAAAAATCCAAACTATGTGATAGTCCCAGAATGTAAGTTTAATGAGGCTCTAAGTGATTATGATAGACAGTTGTATTATCTTGAGCAAGGGTTGGAGAAAAGGAAGCTTTATACTCAAGAGAAGTTGATTATGGATAGAACAATTCTATCAACTTTATGCTATACTGCATTTTGTAATGAATTAACAAGTGTTGAGCGAAAGAGTTTATTTAATGTAATTTATAATGGACTTATTGGCAATAACTATATACTTTGCGACAAAATAATGTATTTAAGTTGCGGTTGGGATATTGTAAAAGATAATCATAAAGAATTGAAAATAGAGAAGCATACACAAGATGTTTTAGTTGAAAATTCTTATTTAAATTTTTATAATGATACCTTTGAAAAATGGTTCGAGGGTGTTACCATTTTAGATAAAACTGAACTAGGCAACAATCGTATAATAACTGCTTATGATGGTGGGCAAGTTTATGCTAATGTACTTGCTTGGTTAAAGGAGAGAATGTGATTTATTTATATATTGTACTTGCATTTTTTGTCTTTATATTTTTGAAGTCTTTTATCCGTGTTTTTCGTTCGTCTAAATTTATCGGAAAGTTCAAGGGTAAAGAATTCGAAGTTCCTAAAGACAAAAAGTTAACACTGATTATTCCTGTGTATAAAGAAGTTAATAATATCGAAAAATCAATTCTATACTTCAAAGACTTGGCAGATAAATGTAATGTGTACTATGTAACAACTTCCAAAGAGGAAGATGGTGCTACATACAAGGAAGTTGAAGCACAAATGACTAAGCATAATACCACTAATATTTATCTTATGAACTGCCCTAATACTGAGGGTAATATGGCAACTCAAATTACTTATATGGCTAAGAATTTAGAACCTGATGATATTATTGGACTTTATAATATAGATAGTTTTCCGGAGTTAAAAACTTTTGACTTTATACTTGCTAATATTGAGAAAGGAATGTGCTATCAGCAACTAAGTTATTTTGAAGACGACTTAGATGGTGCTATGGCATCTGCTCAGGATTGGCAAAATAGATGGTCTATTGTATATGAAATGGGCAAACTTGCTAGAGAGAGTAACTTCTTAAATTTCAAATATACAATCGGACACGGTTTGTTTATCTACCAAGAAGACCTCGCTAGACTGGGCTTCTGGGACGATACAATAATTAATGAAGATAACGAACTTGGTTATCGTATGCTTTGTAACGATTTCAAGATTAAGGCAATTCCATATCTTGAGAAGGCGGAGTTTGCTCATTCAAAGAGTATTTATGTCAAGCAACAATCAACTTGGTTTAATGGTCCGCTTTATGCTTTTGATTATTACAAGAGAGAAAAGAAGAAGGGTAAGAAAGCAAGTCTGTTATATGCTATGCTTAATTTCAAAGCAGCGGTTAGTTGGCTATTGCTACCTTGGTTCTTCTATACACACATAATAATTTCTGCATTCTTCAGTTGGTGGATTTTCGCTGCGTATATTCTTCTTATGATTTCATACTTGTCTGGAATTAACTTTATGTCAAGGCAGGTTCTTTATAAGTATGGGTATATAAGGAAGAGATTTTCGAGAAGAAATATTCTTAGTGATATATTCTTCTTCACAATGCACACAATTGGACCAATGATTACACTTAAGAAATTGATTACAGGCAAAAATACTATCAAAAATAAATATAAGACAGAAAAATAATTATGATTAAACCTACACGCTTAAAGAAAAATGACACCATAACATTGGTGTCATTATCTAGTAATAATATTGCTGAACCAGAATTTTCTTTTCGTTTTGATTTAATTAAAAATAGACTAGAGAAGTTGGGCTTAAAATATGTGTTCTCCAAGAACGCACTTTTGCCACGCTCAGAACTAAATGCACACCCAGAACTTATTGCTGAAGATTTGGTTGCTTGTTTGCAAGATAAAAATATCAAAGGTATTATTGCAATTAATGGCGGTAGAAATGCAATAGATATGGTACCTCACCTAATGAAAGTGAAGGGAATTGATGATATTATTAGAAATAATCCTAAAATACTTCTTGGTTTTTCGGATACAACTATTCAACATCTTTTCTTTTATAATAAAGGAGTCCAAACATATTATGGACAAAATATAGTTTGTGATATTTGTGAACAAGAGAAAAATATGTTCTCTTATTCGTTGAGGGCTTTTAAAGGTTTCTTTAAGTCAAAAAGGGTTAAGATAAAACCAAGTAAATTCTGGTATCACGAAAGAAGTGCTTATGATATCTCGCAATTAAATATCAAAAGAATCAAATCGAAGAACATTTCTTTCGAGGTGTTTGGGATTAATTCTTTTTTAGAGGGCGAACTTCTTGGAGGTTGTATCGAAAGGCTTAATTCGTTACTTACCGAAGATAAGTATCAGGCTTGTAATTTATTTCCTTCTTTGGAGGTTTGGCAAGATAAAATAGTTTTCTTAGAGAGTTGCGACTTTTCTCTAGAATTTAATAAATTCAAAGAATATTTAATCAATTTAGATAACTTTGGTGTTTTTAAAATTGCGAAAGCAATTATATATGGTAGAAACCCTAATGAACAATGTTCTATTGATTGCAAAAATGAATTGTTAAAGTATGCAAATCAATACAGTATTCCTCTAGTATATAACGCTAATATCGGACACTCGTCTCCTAGAGCAATACTTCCATATGGAGCAAAAGTAAGGATTGATAACAAAGGAATAATCACTCTACTTGAAAACTTCGTGTCAGAATAATTATAGTTTTATCTTTCGATAAAAGAATTAAGATAAAAACCAACAATAAGGAATATTGGTTTAAAGTAATTTTCATTTTTAAATTAAGATACTTAATATTATGTAATAAAAAACTTTGGCGGGTTTGCCAAAGTTTTTCTTTTACTCATCATCAAACATTTCTTTGTCTGAGGTGTCTGTAGGGTTTTGTTGTTGTGCTAACATATTATCTATATATGTACGAACAATTTCAAAAATCTCTTCAGGGGTCTTGTCATCAGTTTCTATTTCTAGGACATTTAGTTTTCTAGAATGTGCATAAGCTAGAGCTCTATCTTGGTTGTCAGATAGTGAGCCGATTTTTTCATCAGATAAGTCTGGGTCTGCATTATTTCTCTTTGCAAGTCTTGTTAGTCTTGTTTTATTAGAAGCTTTTAGGAATATGCTTAAGTCAAAGTTTAGTCCTCTTCTTAAGAAATAGTCAAAAGTAGACTCTGTAATTGGTGAACCGTTAAAAAGATAACAAGAAAGAGGGCCTCTATCTATTACTGCATTTTCGTTTTGTAATTTGTTTTTGTAATATAGTAGCAGTCCATTATTGAAACCAACTTTCACCTTTTCGTTTTTATTAATATCGTATACTACTTTTTGAACAAGCTTAGATGCATTAGCCCTTAGAGTGTCTGGCTTTTTGACACCCAAAAAGTCATCAATAGGTTTCTTGATGTATGTGAAATTATAATGTTCAGAAATCATTTGTGCTAGGGTGCTTTTTCCGCAACCATCGCCACCATCAATAGTTATAATCATAAGTATAACCCACCTTTTCGTATTATACATATTTTAACACAAAAAAGTTTATTTGTATATACCTTTGCGTTAAAAATAATATAATAGAAACAAGCGAGAAAATAAAAAACTTCGATTTATTGCAAAGTATTAATCTCTAGGTGTTATATTTTGAGAACTTAAAACTGGAATTTTGTGCATATAATTATAACTAAAGTGCGTTGACAAGAATGCTGTATTTAGATATAATATTGCTGTGAATTGGTTGAATTGTATGTCTGCTAATTCCTAATTAAATATATTATATGCAGAGATGTCAGAGTGGAAGAACAGTGTGGTACACTGTTCCTTGATGAGCTAACCTGATGGACTATGGAGGTAATGTCCAGTGGACATTAGCCAATGAACTTGCTAACCTGATGGGCTATGG
>JAZLDP010000158.1:0-3128 GCA_045614835.1 Clostridia bacterium
TTAAATCTAACGGAGAAATTCTTCAACAAGATAGAGATTATACTGTTTCTGGAGATACTAGTGCAACTAATGTGGGTAACTACACAATAACAGTTGTAGGTAAGGGTGGTTATACTGGAACTATGACTGCTACTTGGGCAATTACTGCTCGTGGTATAGGTGATTGTGTAATTACTATTGACGAGGGTTATTATCCTTACACAGGTTCTGAATATAGACCTAATGTAACTATTGTTACTAGTGTTGATGAGTATGTAATTAGTGATAGTGATTATGTGCTAGAATATACCGATAACATTGATGCTGGTACTGCTAAAATTACAATTACAGGAACTGGTAATTTGGCAGGTTCGTTAAATAGAACATTTACTATTGAACAAAAAACGCTTCTTGATGATGATATTACTGCAACAATTGAGAAGCAGATTTATACTGGTGCTGAAATCGAACCTGAGATTAACATTATATATAATGGTATGAAACTTGTTTTAGGTGAAGACTATACTTGTGATTTTGCTGATAATATTGATGTTACAACCGAAGCAAGAGTATTAATTATTGGTCAAGGAAATTATTCAGCAATTCGCGTTGTAAACTTTGAAATCGAGGCTAGAGATATCTCTGAGTGTGAAATTATATTAAGTGCTTATGAATTGACATATTTTTATGATAGGGTTCATACTGTAACAGTTGAAGTTAAATATGGTGATACTGTGATAGATAGTTCTAACTACACAATTAATGGTAATGTGGGAAAAAATGCTGGAATATATAATGTTGTTGTAACAGGAAAGAATAATCTAACCGGTGAAAATAATTCACAAAGTTTTGTGGTCGCTCCTAGAATGTTAATAGAGGAGATGATTACTGAAATTAGACCTCAACAATATCTACACGATGGTTATGGTAATGCGATTCCTGTAACTTTAGAATATTACGGTGATAGTATGTATGATGAAGTATTATTAAGAGACCCTCGTGATTTAATTTTTAATGTGGACTATACTATTGAACTTGTTAATGCAACATCAATATATGAAGATGAAACTTTCCAAACTCCTGGAGATATTCCAACAGCAATTTTCACAGGTATAGGAAACTATACAGGAACTATTTCGGGTTATTTCATTATTTATGAGAATAATATTGCGAATGACCCTTCGGCTAGTGTTACAATTTCTACCGAAACACATTGTTTCACAAACGGCGAAATTAAACCAAAAGTAACAGTTGTGTGGGCTGGTAATACATTAAGCGCTGATGGAGAAAATCCAGATTATAAAGTAGAATACTCTAATAATATTAATGTTGGAGAGGCTACTGTTACAATTACAGGACTTAATTCTTATAATGGTGTAGTTACAAAGACTTTTGAAATTACTCCGATAGATATTGATTGTGTTACATTTGATTTTGGTGATAACTACTATGAATATAATGGTTCAGCACACAATCCTGCATTTACACTTGAATATATTGCTCCAAGTGTAAATTGTGAATACTGTGAAAATGAGAGTTGTCTAGGCGCAAATGCATTTATGTTGTTAGAGGGAGTGGGTAAACATTATACCTACGAAGTTACTAATAATGTGAATGCTGGTGAGGGTGTTGTTACTTGTACTGGTATAGGTAATTTCACAGGTACTATAACTGGAACTTTTGTGATTTGTCCAAGGAGCATGACAAATGGTGGTATTGAAGACTTGGCTGTAGATAGTTTTGAATACACTGGACAAGAAATTACTCCAAGTGTTGTAGTATTCTACAATGATGGAGAGAAAATTATTCTTGAGAAAGATAAAGATTATTCTGTCTATTACGAAAATAATATTAATATTAGCGGAAGTTCAAGTTTTGGGGGCCCTACAATTGTTGTTCGTGGTATTGGCAACTATGAAGGTGAACTTATCAAGGACTTCACAATCTATGCTAAAGAGATAGAAACTATTGCTTTAGATACTAACTCTTATTACTATGATGCAACTTCAAAAACTCCTGTTGTAACAGTTAAGGTAGGAGACAAAGTTCTTGTTAATGGTGCAGATTATGAAGTAACTGGTGATATGTCTGCTAGTGAGGCTGGTTCGTACACAATTACTGTTACTGGTATAGGTAATTATACTGGTGAATTGACTGCAGGGTGGACAATTACTCCTATAGATATTAGTGCTTGTGATATAACAATTGATACTAGTGAACTTGTTTATACAGGTTCGGAAATTAAACCTAATGTTATTATTAAAGTATCTGAAAATGGCGCTATGATATCTTCAGATATGTATACTATTGCTTATAGCGAAAATATTAATGTTGGTGGCGGAAAGGCTGTAATAACTGGTAGAGGAAATTTAACTGGTGAGGTTACTAAGACTTTTGAAATCGCTCCAAGAAACCTAAGTGATGTTCAAGTTGCTACAATTCCTAATCAACAATTTACTGGTAGCGAGATTGTTCCAGAAGTAGTAGTTACATTTAATGGTACTACGCTTGAAAAAGATAGAGATTATACTCTAACATATTCTAACAATATTAATGCGGGTGCTGTTGCTACAATTGAGATTACTGGTAAAGGCAACTATACTGGAAAAACAACAAAGAACTTCACAATTCTTGCAAATAATATCTCAAGTGCTACTCTAACTATTGAGAATAATACATTTGTGTATACTGGTAGTGCAATTGATACAAAAGAAAAAGTTGTATATAACGGTGTAGAATTAGAAAAAGATAAGGATTATTATATAACAATTCGTTTATCTTCTCCTGCAGGAGAGATTGTATCAGAAGCTAAAAATGCAGGTAATTATTATCTAGTTATTACTGGTATTAACAATTATGCTGGTAGCAAGTTTGTTGGCTTTAATGTCGTTAAGGCAACTCCTAATGTAACAGTGGTTTGCAAAGATAGTGTTGTATTTGCTGGTAAGCCAGTGCAATTAGAAGTAACTAACTCGACAGTTGCTGGTGTTGTATATTGTTCTCAAACCAGTTATGTTGAGGGAGAGTTTGATTATGAATATATGTTCGTTCCAACAGATACTGCTAACTATAATGCAGTAGTTGGTTCAATCAAACTTACTGCTGTTAAACTAGAGATAGTTGGACTTGTATTTAGTGGTGATTATAAG
>JAZLDP010000159.1:0-3860 GCA_045614835.1 Clostridia bacterium
AAAAACTAGGCACTAAAAAACATTTTAAAAATACTTTTTGAATAAATAATCATAAATTATCAGCAATTGTGGATAAGTTGATAACTATACAAAATACTTAAAAAGCACCAAAAATAAACCTAAAATAAGCCATTTTCGAAAGATTGTTCGAAAAAAATAGTTATATTTATTCACAATTATACTTTTATAACCAATATATTTTCGACATAATTTTACTCATAAAAATACAATTTATATACAAAACCTGTGGATAACTATGTGGATATGTGGATAATGTATAAACTTGCATACTCTCTGCATACACCACAAACCCCATATTTTAAACATAACAATCCAACTTTAAGTGTAGCGAAATCACACCACACATACTTATAAAAAAAATAGACCAGTTTTCACTGGTCTACCATTAGATATCTATTTCAACTAATTTGTTTCCTACTAAATCACAAGAAGTTAGATAATATTTTATACCATCTTTTTCAAGAACTCTTCTCTGCTTTTTATCATAACTATGAAGATGCCCATATACAACCGCATCAACCTTATATTTTTTAAAAAGCTCCATCATCTCACTATCATCTATCCTACTATTAAATGGCGGAAAGTGTGTCATAACTACAACTTTCTCATTATTAGTTCTAAGAGTATTCATTGTCCTTAGAGACAACTCCATTCTAATCAACTCTCTACGATAGATTTTTTCATCTTGAGGTTCTCTTATATCATTATCTGGAATAATCCAACCTCTAGAACCACAAATAATATATTCACCTATTTTAATCGCATCATTTTGAATTGCAAAAGTATTATTGGTTAGGTTTCTTCTAATCTCACCAATAGAACTCCACCAATAATCGTGATTACCCTTAATTATGAACTTGTTACCTTTAAGTCCACACAAATATTCAAGGTCAGGCTTAGCCTCATTTGGCCTCATAGCCCAAGAAATATCGCCAGAAACAAGAACAATATCCTCCTCAGACACTTTATCTGCCCAATCTTGCTCTATTGTTTCTAGATACCCCTCCCAAACTGGACCAAAAATATCCATTGGTTTAGGATTATTAATGCTCAAATGCAAATCACTAATAGCAAATATTTTCATAAATTCTCCTGTTATTATTTTAACAAATAACCACCAAATCAACAAGTTATTTTTTACATAAGCCAATAAAAACCTATAATTTAACAACTTAAAACAACCACATCTACACAACATAATAAAAAGCTCTCCAATAAACCTAGGAGAGCCTTTAAATAATTAATTAAAATTACATTGAGTTGGCGGTTGTACTGGTTGTTGAGATGGATACAAAGGCAAATCAAAGAAACCACTACAAACATCTTGACTATAATCTTGACAAGGCGGAATTTGACAATAACCATAAGTAGGAACAAGAAGTTCCGCATCTACAACAACTCTAATAATTACAGTAACACACGCATCAATTGTAAATGTTGTTCCCGAAGTATAAGTACCACCTGCACATATAGCATTTGCAAATGCAGTTACTTGATAAGGAACCACCGATGGTTGAGGAACATAAAGAACCACATCAACAGGCACAGTTATAGTCCCAGTACCAGTTCCGGCAACACCATTAGCATCAGTATAACTAACAGTAATAGGCACACCCACACTACCAGTTACTCTTGCAAAGCAAGGCTTATCATCAAATCTGTCAACTACTAACCCTGTAAGAGTAACCCCTTCGGTATTAGCACTACAGCCAACAAATGTAAGTGGCTCTGCAGGTGCTTCAGGGGTTAAATCTGTTAATTCTATAGTAGTATCATCTAATTGTAATTGCTTCATACAAGCATCAAACACTTTGGTTGTCTGAATACACGCTTTCTCACATAGACCCTGCAAAGGATTACCATTTATAGGTCCAGGATTACAACCTTGTCTATTTCCGGAAAAAAAAGACATATAATTACCTCCTAAAAGATTGTATGATAATTTATATGCCCATATAACCCAAATTGTTACAAAAACAAATAAAAAAAGAGAAACTAAAACAGTCTCTCTTACACAATACTATTCTTCAGAGCTCTCAATCTCTTCTTCAACCTCTAAAAATTGGTCGAATTTCTTCAGAATTTCAAGTCTACCGTAACCATTATCCCCACTAGAAGCAAAGACATTATCTTTACCAACACCCAAGAAATTAGCAATCTTTTGCATTTGAGGTTTAATTTGACTTTTGCCAAACTTATCACATTTAGTAGCAATAATAATAAATGGTATTTGATAATAGTTTAAAAATTTAAGCATTTGCTTATCTTGTGCAGTTGGTTCAATTCTACTATCAACTAGCATACAAACACACTTCAAAGCCTCATTTTCAACCAAATACGGCTCAATCATACCCTGCCAACCATCTACTTCCTTCTTACTAGCTTTAGCATAGCCATAGCCAGGCAAATCAACGAAATACATATCGTTATTTATAAGAAAATAGTTAATAAGTCTAGTTCTACCAGGTGTAGAGCCAGTCTTACATAGTTTCTTTTGTTTAGTTAACATATTAATTAGCGTACTTTTGCCTACATTACTTCTACCAACAAAAGCAATTTCTGGCTTTCCACTACCCATCATCTTCTTGCAATCGGTAGCACTAGTCTCAAATTTTGCACTTCTGATTTCCATAGTCCTCTCCTGCGAATATTTTATTTAAGCAGTCTTCTCTTCAGTTTTCTCTTTTTCTTTCTTGATAATTTCAGGTTGTTTTGTTTTAACTGTTTCTTCATTAACAACTAGTTTAGCAATAGTCTTATCATCTGGAGTTACAAACATTATATCAAGCATAATATCTTCCATAATAGTTCTAAGACCTCTAGCACCAGTTTTAAGCTTCATAGCTTTCTTAGCAACAGCTCTTACAGCCTCTGGTTTGATATCCAAATCAACACCATCAATCTTAAACATTGTCTTGTATTGTTTAACAAGCGCATTTTTAGGCTCAGTCATAATCTTTACAAGAGCATCTTCAGTCAATTCATCTAGTCCAACAACAATTGGCAATCTTCCAACAAACTCAGGAATTAAGCCATATTTTATTAAGTCTTGTGGTTGAATTTCTTTGATAACTTGACTTAATTTCTTATCCTCATCTTTAACAACTTCAGCACTAAAACCAAGAGTATTCTTGTTTTGTCTTTTCTCAATAATCTTATCAAGACCTACAAAAGCACCACCACAAATAAACAAAATATTCTTAGTATCTATTTGCAATAACTCTTGTTGTGGATGTTTTCTTCCACCTTGTGGAGGAACTGAAGCAATAGTGCTCTCGATTATCTTAAGTAAGGCTTGTTGCACACCCTCTCCACTAACATCTCTTGTAATACTTGGATTTTCGGACTTTCGAGTAATTTTATCTATTTCATCAATATAGATAATTCCTTGTTCTGCTTTCTTAATATCTCCATTAGCACTTTGGATAAGTTTAAGTAGAATATTCTCAACATCTTCACCTACATATCCAGCCTCAGTTAGAGTTGTAGCATCTGCAGTCGCAAAAGGCACTTGAAGAATTTTTGCAAGAATTCTCGCAAGCATAGTCTTACCACTACCGGTAGGACCAATAAGAAGAACATTACTTTTCTCTAGGTCAAGAATTTCTTTCTTAGAAGTCTTATTACTCTCAATATCAATATTGTAGTTAATTCTCTTATAATGATTATAGACTGCAACACTTAGAACTCTTTTAGCCTCATCTTGACCAATTACATACTCATCAAGTAATGCCTTTAATTCTCTAGGTGTTGGTAGTTTAATCTTATCTTGATTTTTGCTTCTTTTTGCCCTATCTAACATATCTTTGCAGACTGCGACACAGTCCTCACATATAAAA
>JAZLDP010000160.1:0-4129 GCA_045614835.1 Clostridia bacterium
GATGGTAAGAAAGATAAAAAGCCAGAACCAACATTTGGAGATATGTATCCATCAGGACCGAATGTAGACCAATTCTTGAAAAAAATGAAGCCTTATAGTGCTAAAGCTGTTAAGAAGAATTTTATTGATAAGTTGTTGGCAGATTTGGATAATATTAAGATTAGTCGAAAAGCATACTATGATAGAATGTCTTCATTTACTTCTACAAATAATGTTTTTGAAGAGCAGTCACAAAATGGTCAAGGGAAACCTCAAGTAACACCAGAACAACAAAAGGCATTTGAGGAAGAAATACAACATAATGAACAAGAGGCTATTGGCATTATGCAAAGAAATTATGAAGCAAGTGCATTTATTCCTGCAGCATTAATGTTTGAAGTTGTTACTTCTAGAGTAGCTAAAAATCATAATGAGCAAAATAATGGTGAACACTATCAGTATACATCAGAATGCTTAAAGACATTGTTTGATATGTTATCTTCTACAGATGCTATAAAAGCAGATGATAAAAGTATGGGTGTTGTCGATGCTGGGACTAAAACAGATATTAGAGATGGCCTAAGACAATTAGTTCTTGGAGTTGTTCGTGGTGATTTCCAAAATACCAATGATAGTCAAGGCGTTGAAAAGATGAATACACAGTTAAATGCTTTATGTAATAAATATCAAGTTCCTGCAGAACTTCAACGCAATCTACAGTTTGCTTTTAGATTTGTTACTCCAGAAATGATTGCTATAGCGTTAGAGCCTGTAATTTCTATTTCTGATGATAAACAAAAAATTACAATTGAACCTAGTCCAATTGATGGTATTTTAAAATCAGGAAATGATGCTGAAAGACGAACTGCAGTAAAAGGGGCTTTAGATTTGACTAAACATTCAGCAACTAGTCAGGATTTAGAAGATATTGTTACTGTTGTTTATAGAAAAAAAGGACCACAAGAAGATTATCTTGTAGTTGATGATGATTATCAAAGACAATCTTTTAATGCTGGTAAAATGAATGCTGAATATGCACAAGTTGGAAATACCAAAGAATTACAGAGAATGATGGTTATATCAAGAATTAAAGCTTATCAGGCAAAAGGTATGGAAATTCCTGAAGACCTTCAACAAGCATATGCTAAATTAAATGGTCAAGAAAGTCCAGCTCCTGTAGCAGAAGATGAAGGAATGGGGCCTAACGATTAATTATTAACCTTAATTAATCTTGACAAAAGTTCACTTTGTGATATACTATTATTGAATTAAACTTAGAAGTAGGTGTAATATGGCAAAAAATCCAAATATTTATAAATTTGAAATTATTGAAAGAATTATTACTGAAGTAGATTTTACTACTAAAGAGGAAGTTCTTGATTTTGCTAGAAAAGTTAGAGATATCGCACTAGAGAAAAATATCAGTGCAGAAATCAAAAATGCTTTCAAAAATGCCTATAAAGAGATTGATGAAGAGTTAACCTTAGGTAATTTAAGAGAAATCAAGAAGATTATTACAGATAATAGTTCATTCTAATAAAAATAAAATCCCTCTAAATAAATTAGGGGGATTTTTTATGTGTTATATAATATTTATCTTTAATTTGAATACTCTAATTGATATTAATTTAAAAATAAATAGTAATGCTTTATATAAATATTATATAATTATTTACAGTTGTGAATTGTAAGTATATGTTTTATGTTTATATACAAAATAAAAGCACCTAATTTGTTAGGTGCTTTTGTATTACATTTCTTTGTCTGGATTGTATTCACTTGATGGATGATTAGCAAATTGATGAGCTTTTTTAACAAAACCATCATAAAATTCTTCTACAGGTGCAAAGTCTTTGATTCGAGTATATCTTGCACTATCTTTATAATTAGGTAGTGGAGAATAACTTTGTTCGTGTTTAGGTGTGCCACGATAAGAATTTGCTTTTGGCGGAATTACTTGTACAGAACAGAATAATTCTGGGAAAACTCTGCTAGTAGCTTCATCTTCGTTAGCAATTAATGTGTCAATAGAATAAGTGTATTCGCTACTATTTTCATCTTTGTTGTATACAACTCTATACATAGTTGTATTATCTACAGTTACAGGTTCTTTTGAAGAGCCGTTTTTTACTAGAAAATAGGTTGGCATAATATGTTGAGTGCAGTTGAAGTCATAGCTATTATCTATTGTTGTTGTATCAATAGAAACCATAGTGTTTTTATTAATCATTTTACTACCACTAATATAGTAAAATACAATATGGTCAGGCATATATTCAGTTTGTAACTCAATTGGTTTGAAAGAGCCATTTTGCATTTCTGTAGCCATTTTCTTATGATGTGCTTTCCAAGCAGCTACCTCTTTTGAGTGTTTGTCTCCTACTTGTTTTTGAATTTTTGATGCTCTGAAATAATCTAATGCTTTCATTTTTCATTCCCCCTTTCCACATACTCAAAACTAATTAAATTATATTAGTATACTGATGTGGATATAGTTTGTCAATAGTGAATTTGAAAAAAATTTTAAAAATAACAAATATATATTATAATAATATAAATATTTAGTGTTTTAGTCAAATAAATGAGTAGGATTATGAGAAATATTGCCTTATATAAGCCTTATTTGTTATTGAATAGGATAATTTATTATGAGAATATCAATTGCTATGCTATAATTAATATGTGAGATTATTTGTATCAAAATGCCTTGATATATAAGTATAGTCAAGCATTTTAGGTTTATAAGGAGAGATAATTTGAGGTGTCCAATATGTGGGGCAAAAATGGTTCAAAAACAAATTTGTCCATATTGCAAAGTTACTGATACTGAAGTTTTAGAAGCGAGTAATAAAAAGGTAAAAGAAACTAGAAAGGCTGGTAATAAAGATTTAATTCATACTACAACTATGATACCTAAAGATGTATCTAGATTGAAGTTGATTTTGTTTACTATTTTCTTTGGGTTTGTGGGTGTTAATCATTTCTATGTTAATAGACCAGTAAGGGGTACTTTTGCTTGTATTTCTACCTTTGGGTCATTGGCAATATTTATAATATATCTTGCTGTTGATATGACAGGTAAGTTTGGTGAGGGGTTATTTGCCTTAGTTTACCAAATACTATTTTATTGTATGGCGCTTAATATGGTGTTCTGGATACTTGATATTTTTGGGGTGTTGTTCAAAACATTTAAAATTCCAGTAGTTATGCCAGATAAGGAGAGGAAATGAAAAAAGTTGTTGTAGGAATGTCAGGAGGTGTAGATAGTTCCGTTGCTGCTGCGTTACTTAAAGAGCAGGGATATGAAGTAATAGGTCTATTTATGCATAACTGGGAAGAAGATGATGATGACGATACTTGTACTGCTGTAACTGACTATGAAGATGTGAAAAGGGTTTGTAATAAACTAGGTATTCCTTATTATACAGTTAACTTCGCAAAAGAGTATCTAGATAGGGTTTTCTCTAACTTTTTGGAAGAGTATTCAAAAGGTAGAACACCAAATCCAGATGTCCTTTGTAATAGAGAGATTAAGTTTGGTCCATTTTTAGAGTATGCTAGAAGTTTAGGGGCTGATTATATTGCTACTGGACATTATGCTAGGGTTAGTAGAAAAGATGGTGTTACAAGATTACTTAAAGCCGAAGACACAAATAAAGACCAAACATACTTCTTAAACCAATTGAATCAAGACCAATTAAGTCAAGTGTTATTTCCATTAGGAGATATGGTTAAACCTGAAGTTAGAGCAATTGCTGATAAATATGGGCTGTCTACTGCAGAGAAAAAAGATAGTACAGGTATTTGCTTTATTGGAGAGAAAAGATTTAGACAATTCCTGAAGAATTATATTCCTTGTAATAGAGGTGATATTGTTGATAGAAACGGCAATAAGGTTGGAGAGCACGAAGGTGTAATCTATTATACTCTAGGACAAAGAAGAGGTTTAAATATTGGTGGCAAAAAAGATGGTACAGGAGAGAGATGGTTTGTTCTTGATAAAGATGTTAAGAATAACCGATTAATTGTATCTCAGGGCGAAGGCGAGGAATTATTCAAAGATGGTCTTGTATCTTACAAAATTAACTGGATACCTAGTGCACCTGCCGAGAAAGAGTTTGAGTGCTTTGCTAAATTTAGATATAGACAA
>JAZLDP010000161.1:0-18803 GCA_045614835.1 Clostridia bacterium
TTGAACTAAAAGAGCACTACAAAGTGTCTGATAGTGAGAGTATTGTTATTGAATATGAAGCTACTGAAAAAGTGACAAGGGGAACTTATGCTATTACTGAAGTCAAGTCTTGCAGTAGTGATAAGTATGTAATTAATATTATCGGCAATAAGTCCTATTCTATTGTAAAAAAGAAAGTTAATGTCAGTTCGGTTGAGACTAAGAGTTATACCACTCAATATTCAGAAAATATGACTTTGGATATAACTGATTTCTTAGTTAATGAACTTCCTGAATATTTGACCGCTGAACTTGATAATATCAGTTCTTTTGTGGGTGGAGAGCAAACCGTTAGAATGTTTTTCTCTTTAACTAACGCTAACTATATTATTGAGGGTAATGATTATCTTGATGTTGTACTTATTGTAATGCCAAAAGAGTTGAGTACTACTGAAATTAAATTTGTAGGTGCTACAAAAGAATATACAGGTTCAAAACTTGAAATATTGGCAACCAATTATGATGACAGCAAGATTACTGTTAATTATACCTATTATTTAGCTAGTGATTTAAGCACACCTATAGTTGAGGCAATCAATGTTGGTGAGTATGTGGTTAAAGCAGTCTATACCTCAAAGTCTAGTTTATATTCTGTTAATGGAGAAAAGAGTGCAACTCTTACCATTACTCCTAAGGCAATAGATATGTCTAGTTATTTGCAGTCAATTGAAGTAACTGAATTTGTTTATGATGGAACAAATAAGAGCCTTGATTTGAAAGCAAACACCCTACCTAATGGTGTAGTTATATCTAATCCGGAAATTGCTGAAGAGACCAAAAAAGATGCAAATATTTATTATTTCAATGTCTTATTTGATACCACTTCTAATAACTATACTTGTGTTAGTGAAAAGCAGGTTGCACTTGTTATTAAGGCAAGACTTGTAACTATTGCTTTAGAAAATGCAGTATTCAGTTACACAGGTAAAGCACCTAATCTAGTTGTTGAATTTACAAATGTGATTGATGGTGATATTGTTACTCCAATTTTTGAGAGCGTTATTGCTACTACCGTTGGAACTCATACAGTTAGGGTATTGAGACTAAGCAATACTAACTATGCTTTAGCTAGTTATGTAGACCTAGAATATAAGATTGAAAGTATTAGTGTGGATATGAGTGGCGTTGCGTTTAATAATATCGAAACTACTTATGATGGACAAGGTCATAGACCAGAATTAACTGGTGTACTGCCTCTAGAAATTTCTTATATAATAGACACAACTCAAGCGTGTATTAATGCAGGTACTTATAATGTTAAATGTACCTTCTCAAGTAGTGATGAGGGAATTGTTGTACCTCAACCTATGTTTGCAACAGTAATTATTCACAAAAGAGAACTTACAGCAGTGTTCTCAGAGCCAAGCAATATGATTGCCAACGGACAGAAGAAGTCTTTGACTGTTGACCTAGATGGTGTGGTTGCTGGTGAAGAGGTTGATTATTCACTAGAATATTCTAACGAACCAATTCTTGCGGGTGAATATACTTGTAGAATTAATCTTGTTGATGCTCCTAACTATACACTAAAGAGTAATGCTCCTTATAGATTTATAATCTTTATGAGTACAATTAATTACTCTGAAGCAGGATTAAATATGAGTGTTAGTGGAAAGTTCTCTTCAAGAGAAAATCTAACAGTTAGTAGAATTAACGACAACCTAACAGTAGTTAATCTTCTAGCAAAAATGGATATAAAAAATTATGTTGCACTTAATCTTAGTTGCGTTAGTTTCTCTAGTGAACTTATGACAGTTAGTGTGGACACAAAAAATATTGCAGATAAAACTAACTATCTAAAAGCGTATAGAATTAAAGATAACCAACTAGAAGAAATAGAATATACAATCAAAGATAATATTATATCTTTCCAAAGTAATTGTAATGAGAAGATTGTCTTTGTTGAAAGTTATGATTATATCTATACTCACAGAGTAGAGATTAATGCTATAATTATTTTCGCAATAATTAGTATGACAATTATTATTGTGTTGGAAATTGTTAATGTAAGAAGCAAAAGAGGCAAGGGTTCTAAACAAGTAAAATAATATATAATAAAAATATTTTTAATTAACAATTGCAAAGAAAATTTATTGTTGCTATAATAACTTTAGAAAAACAAAAGGAAAAGGATAATATGAAAAAATTTTTTGCAGATTTTAAAAAATTCATAAGCCGTGGAAATATTATTGATATGGCTATTGGTGTTATCGTTGGTAATGCTTTCTCAGCTATTGTAAAAGCATTCACTGACAAAATCATAATGCCACTTATTAATGCACTTCTTTCTCTTGGTGGAGAAAATGGTCTAGAGAGTGCATATACATACCTAAAGGTTGCTTATGCTGAAGATGGTACAATCGACCTAACTAAGAGTATCTTTATTGATTGGGGTGCATTTATCACCGCTATTATTAACTTCTTCATTATTGCATTGACTTTATTTGTAATCTTAAAGGTTGCTATGAAGAGCCGTCAAATGATTGATAATTTCTCAGCAAAAGTTAAGAAAGGTAAAGCTACTGAAGAAGAGAAGAAAGCTCTTGCAGAAAGAGGCGTAAGTACAAAAGATAGAAAAGCATACAAAGAAGCTTTAATCGCTTATAGAAAAGAACTTGCTGATAAGAAGAAAGAAGAGGAGGCTAACAAACCTCTAATCGAGACAGATATTGATGTTCTTAAGGACATTAGAGAACTTCTAAAAGCACAAGCAGAAGAAAAAACTACTAAATCTAAAAAATAATAATAAAAAAGAAAACTTACTAATTGCTTAGTAAGTTTTTTTGTTATAGCACACTTAAATAATCTTCAAGCGGTGTGTAAGTTTGGAAGTCGTCTAGGGTGTATATTCCGAACCCATTACGCTTGAAGGCCTTCTGACTAGGAAGGTTAGATTTGTGTATCTGTGTTTCTATAGTTGTCACTTTGTTTTCTGGAGCAAAGAAATCTAAATTGTCCTTTATTGAGGATATTGCTCTAGTTCCGATTCCTCTACCTTGAGAGGTTGGAATAACCACTAGATAATCTATTGAAGTGTTGTTTGTTTCGGTTGCTTGTTCTAGTGTTTGCTTGGCGTGTTTATAGGATATGTGTCCAAGTATGCCATCTTTGAAGTAAGTTGGATTTGCTTCACAATACCTAATATAATGAAACAATGCTAGTTTTTGACTAACTGAGTTGTTTGGAGAGAGTAAGGCTGTTGCAACTAGCTTTCCTTCATCAAAGCAGTAGCAAGGAACTCTTTTGCCTATAGCTGCCCAATGAATAAAGTTACCTAGTTTAGTGCAGTCTCCAGTAACATATTTGATTATTTCCTCGGAATTATGTTCATTAAGTTCTCTAGTAAAATCAACAAGTGAATGCTCATCTTCCTCTCTATAAATCGGGTTGTGTTGTGTGTATTTTTCCACCTCGGGAATGTACCAAACCAGCCCTGTTTTTTTATCTTTTAATTCTTTCATATTTTATCCCAATCCCCTGAAATCTATTAATATTTTATCATTGGAGAGAGGTGTTGTCAATACTGAATAAAAAAACTAGTCTTATAAGACTAGTCGATTTCTACAATGTATGTTCCTGGGCCATCTGCAACCATTTCAATCTCCATATAAGTTCTGAACGCTCCAGATACAGTATGTATTTGAGATTTTAGTTTTTCAAAGACTTCCATATATAGAGGCTCTGCTTTTTCTGGTCTAGCAGCAGTGAAAAAATCAGGTCTATTACAGCCTTTTAGATTGCCATATAGGGTAAAGTTGCTAACTAACATAATTTCGCCTTTTGCAGCAAAAATATCCCAGTTGGTCTTGCCATCAGGGTCGTCAAAAATTCTTAGTTTTAGAAGTTTATCTGCCATTTTACTAGCAGTTGCAGAAGTGTCATCTTGATTAACTCCTAGAAGGATAAGAATTCCATCTCCTATCTCACTATATTTCTCTCCCTCGCTATATAGGGTGGCTCTTTTAACTTTTTGGATAACTGCTTTCATATAATCTTGGCCTCCAACTTTTTAGTATTTAAAATCTATTATATTTAACCTACAACAAAAGTCAATTTAAAATATATGAGTTGACTGAATATTTAAATTTTTAAAACCCTCTAGAAATTTGAGGTGAAGTATGGTATAATACTTATAATAAGGAGAGTGTGGTATGGCGAAGTTTATTCAATGTATTAGAGAAGATAATCAATGTGAATATGAAGAAAATATCTATGCTATTAAGAATTCTGGCTATGATGGGGCTTATGTTGAGTGGTGTAACAGACCACACGATTTTACTCAAGAACAACAATTGCAATTGTGTAGAGAATTAGGATTGGAAGTCCCTTTTGTGCATCTAGGATATAGTGGAATTAATAAAATCTGGGAGGGCGGTAAGGCTGGAGAGGTTATGACCGATGGTTTTATTAATGACCTAGATGTTTGTAGCGGTAATGGTGTACCTATGGTTGTTATGCATCTAACTGCACACTCTACTGCGCCTAAGCCTAGTCTTATTGGTATTGCTAGGATTAAAAGAATTGTTGAACACGCAGAAGAGTTGGGAATAAAGGTTGCTTTCGAAAACACAAAAATTCCAGGATATCTAGAGTTTGTGTTTGATTATATCAAGAACGATAATGCTGGTATTTGTTATGATTCTGGACACGCTCATTGTCATTTTGGAGATAAATTCGATTTTGAAAGATTTAAAGATAAAATCTTCGCAGTGCATTTGCACGACAACAATGGCTTTGCCGACCAGCATCTACTTCCTTTTGATGGAACTATTGACTGGAATGCATTGGCGAAAAATTTGGTTAAGGCTAATTACAATGGGCCAATCACTCTTGAGAGTTGCTATTTTGGTCCATATCTAAATATGAATATTGATGAGTTCTGCTCTTTAAGTTTAGCTAAGGCTCAAAAATTTTCCTCTATGATGGATAAAGAAAGAAACGAGATGAGTATATGTGATTAGAATTAAAGTCCACTTAAGGTGGGCTTTTTATGTACATTGAACTCAATATAATTAAGATTGTTAGGGAATTTTAAAGATTTTGATGAATTATAGTTTTCTAAAACTTCAAATTGTGATTTAATGGTATATACGAGGTTTTTATGAATAGAGTTTTTGTAACTGGAGATACGCACGGTCTTATGGACTTTGGTAAGTTGAAGAGATTTTGTGCAAGTGTAGAACTAGATAGGTCGGATTACATAATTATCGCAGGGGACTGTGGTGTTCTTTGGTCGCAAGAACTGAAAGATGAATATGTTGCTGAGTTTGAGGCTTTGGGTGTAACAATTCTTTTTATAGATGGTAATCACGAGAACTTTGATATGTTAAAGGCTTTACCAGTAACAACTCTTCTAGGTGGTAAAGTTCATAAGGTGTCTGAGAATATATATCACTTAATGAGAGGAGAGGTTTTTTCTGTTTGTGGTAAGACCATTTTGTGTCTTGGTGGCGGAGAAAGTAACGATATGGCTAGTCGTGTGGAACACAAAACTTGGTGGTCAGATGAACGAATTTCGCAGTCTGATTATGATAGTGCAGTAACAAATCTTGAGCGAGTAAAAAATACAGTAGATATTGTAATATCACACTTGCCACCTAGTAGTATTTTGCCACTGATTGAAGAAGATTTAACTTGTTGTGGCGAGGCTCTTCCGTGGTATATGGAGCCTAAACTAATTCCTAGAGTTTCCAATAATTATTTGCAAAAATTAGCAAATTTGGTTAACTATAACCAATGGTACTTTGGACACATCCATCTTGACATTTCATTTGGTAATTTTATCGGAGTGTATGATAGAGTTATAGAATTAATATAATAATTGTAAATATAAAAAAGTGTCTAATTTTAGACACTTTTTGTTGTTTTATTGGTTGAATAGTGTTTTGTGTAAAAAGCTTTGTTAGATAGTTTTGGAATTCCGTAGTTATCGTATAGTGCTGTGATTTTTTCTTGACAATCGTAGTTGGCAGTGATGTGTGCCCAGTCGTATAGCCAGGCAATAGGTATTCTTGCTAAGTCCTCTTTGGTTAGTTTTTCTATGTCTTCCCACAATACTTCTCGCATAGAATTTGCGTGTATTTCCATCTCTTTAAAATACTCTGAGGTGTTTGTTAGATGAGAGGTGGATTGTCTTGTGTATTCAATATATCTTTTGAATAAATGATAAGGTATTTTTTGTTCCATAATATTCTCCTTTGTTATATTCAATATAATATATCTTGTGTACAAAAAAATGTACATCTATTGTGATTTAATGTAAGTAATAAAAAATAGTTTTGAGAGGTATTTATGTTAAAGAATTATGATAGATTAGAACAGAGTGTGAAGCAGTCCCAATTTTTTGATGCAGTAGGAGCGAGACTTTTTGAAAGGTGGATAGAGTTTGATGCATATAAGTATGTTTTGTTACAAGATGATAATGTGCAAACTTTTCCTCTCGAAGATTTTAAAATGTTAATAAAGTCAACTTTAGAATATTTTCAGGAGCTTAATTCTTTGAAATCGTTGTCTATGTGTAGTAACAATAGCATATCCTTTTCTTCTTGTCTACGCATTATGGATATTATGAATTTGTATTCAGCAAATAAAGTTGCTATAACAGGCGAATATGATTGTTATGATAATTTAGATAATTATCCTCTTGCCAAATTGCAAATTACACTCAAAGCAAGTCAATTATTAGCAGAATCATTAGTCTTTGCAGTAACACTTATTCCCAAAGAAAAACTTGGTGATGTAGTAGGTGTTATTTATAATGGGATAACTATAGATTATTTAGTTGGTGTAGGCAATATAGATGATATAATCAAAGAAGTTTGTGTTTGTCCGTATAGTAAATGGTAGAGAGAATTAGGAACTGCAACAAAATTGTAGTTCCTTTTAATTAGTAATAGTTCTAGGTGTTTCTTCAAAATATCGCTTGACATTCGAGTATAATTCATATAAAATAAGCAAGTAATCTTAATATGCTGATGTGGCACAGTCGGTAGCGCACCGCCTTGGTAAGGCGGAGGTCACGGGTTCAAGTCCCGTCATCAGCTCCAGTATTTTACACGAAAAGCGTTTTGCTTTTCTTTTTTTTTGCTTTGGGACTTTCACCTTTGTACTCGTGTTTCGCATTTGTACTAGTATTGGGATATGCTCACACGAGGGCGTTCGCTTCGCTCGGCACCAAGTCCCGTCATCAGTTCCAGTTAAACAATCCTTAGTAGGATTGTTTTTTCTTTTTTCAAAAGAAAATCTCAGTCATAAGACTGAGAACTGGAGCTGGATTAACGCTACGCTTAATGCATCTCCTAAGTAAATAATTATAGCAGTTTTTTATTTCGTTGTTTCGGGATTTTCGCTGTTATGTTTGTATTCTCGCTTTTTATGGAAAGTCTTTTACTTTTGGATTGTGTTTTTTGTTATTGAGTTTTTGCAATTTTTTGTTGGTGTGCTAGTGAAATACGAAAAATTGCGTTGTCTTGTTTTGTCGAAAAATGTAGAAAGACAAGTTGATGTGTTGCTTTGTGTAAAAAATAAAGAATAAATAAACAATTATGGCTACTTAGTTTAGGGGTTATTTTGTTTTTGTGTGAATATTTATGAGTGGTAGTGAATATTAATTAAAATATGGCTAAATTTAGGGATTTTTTTAAAAGGTGTTGACTTTTTTTTGGGAGGGTGGTATAATACAAGTATTATAATTGAAATAGTGTGGGATTTTACTATTCAAATCATACAATTATTAGAGATACATTTGGTGGGATTGTTGTTATCTAAGTTGGACTTATATTTGCGAGAGAACTAGTGTATTATTTCTAATCCACTATTTTTTTTAGAGTTAAAAAGGAGATTATAATGAGAAATAGATTTTTTAGAAATTTATTGTTGGCAGTTGTACTTGTTATCGGTCTATTCGGTAGCATCTTTTTAGGCGCAGATAATGTTACTGCTGTCAGCGCAGAAACTACAACAACAAATATTCCTGTTGTTGAATTTAGCGTTAATAACGCGTTGGTTGATACTTCTTTTATGAAAGAATATACCAGCAATCAATATGTTGATGGTGGTAGTGTAACAACAAAAAATAATTTTAAAGTTTATGAGTATTACATTAACGGAACTTGTGTAAATGCCTATAAACCTATAACAATAAAAGAATCGTTTGTTAGTTATTCTTCTTTTTATTGTGATTATTCAAATATTAGTGTTGTTAATGGTGAAACTTATAGTTTTGAAGTTAAAGAAAGGACAATTAATTTTACAGGAACTACTTGGAAAATATTTAACAACTATGAGATTCTAGATGCAGTATCTATTCCTGGTGCTTCTGGTTCATTCCAAGTTGCTTTATACAGTGAAGTTACTTTAAAGACAAATACTGATGATGTTGATGTTGAAGTTCTTCCAACTGCTACAATCGACAGTTCAAAAGTATACTATGGTGATAATGCTACTATCACTTTTGATAGAATCGAAGACTATGATGTTTTTGTTTCTGTAGATGGAACAGAGAGTAAGATTGGAGAGGGTAATACATATACTCTTGAAAATGTTACAAAAAATACTACTGTTACTGTTAGATATGCAAAAACTACAAACAACAAACTTATCGTAGATACTAATACTTTGAGTGGTGTTACTCTTAAAGTTAATGGTACTAAGATTACTTCTAGAAATGCTGAAATGGTAATTGCAGAAGGTGCTAATGTTACTATTGAAGCAACTCCAAACAAAAACTATGTAATCAATGCTATTAATTGTAGTGGCGTTGCTCTTGCAAATGAGGTAGAGGCTCCTAACTTCAGTCATACCTTTGTTGCTGGTGCTAGACAAACTTATGCAATTGTTGTTGATGCAGAATATACTGGTAATCATATTAATGTAGACACCAATGTTACTGGTCTAGTTAGTTTAAAAGTTAATGATTCTGCAATTAGTATTTTGAATAAGTCTGTAGAAGTTGCTTCTGGTGCAACTGTTACTATTACTGCTACTCCAGATGATAAGCACTTAATTAGTGCAATTACTTGTAACGGTGTTGCTCTAGAAAATACTGCAGAGTATCCTAACTTTAGTGCTACCTTTGTTGCTGGTACTAACCAACAATATGCTATTGCTGTAGAGACATTTGATGCATCTAATACTCTTACTGTTGTGGGTGAGGGTGCAACTATTGATGGTGGTAGTTCTATAGCAAGAGACAAGGAAGTTAAATTAACTCTAAATCCAAGTGATAATAGATATATTGTAGATTTCAATATTAATGTAGATGGTGCACAAGTTGTACGCACTAAAGGTAATGTTGAATTTACTTTTACTACTGGTGTAAACGAGAATTATGTTATTGAATATACAACTGATACAATGTTCAATGCTGATGAAAGTAATGTAAATATCAATGTATATGATGTTATGTTAATGTTAGATGGTGATGAGTTCGCTAAGAAAGTTGTTTATGAAGCACTACTTAATGATGCCTTCCATGTTAATTTTGATATTGATATTGCAGATGTGAAGTTTGAGTATCTAGCAGGTGTTTATACTCTTAACCTAAAAGATGCTTTCACATTTATTCCTGACCTAGCATACTACATTATCCCTGAAGAAATTGACATTGATTTATACTATGCTATTGATGCTACTAATCCAGCAGACTTAGATAAAGATGCTGTATGTGAATATATTTATAATTACATATGTGACAACTTTAGTCTTGTTGCTGATTACATTACATTAGACAGTATCAAAAACAATTTGAGTGATGTTATTGTTGATGGTATTATCAGCAGTATGCATTTGTTTGGTAGTGCTGGAGATGAAACAGTTAAGTTAACTTATGTAGGTAATGATTATTACCAAGCATCTAAGCTTGAGTGCAAAATCCTAGCAACTGACTTAAGAGAAGAAATTGCATTTGATGTAAACGAAACAGTTACTGTCCCTTATGGTAGTTATACTAATAACAGCGAAATTATTGATTTAATTTTAGCAGACAAAATGGGTATCGTTTCTCTAACTGGAGAACAAATCCTAGGTCTAAATGAAACTCTAAAAATTCAAACAAACACTGTTGGCAAAGATGTTGGAACTCATACAGTTACTTTAATCTTCCCAGACAGTAATTTCTATTACAAAGGTAATACAATTGAGATTACTATTAATGTAATCAAAGCTAAAGTAGATGTTAATGTTAATAACAATATTCTTAACTACGAAGTTACTGCTAATGGCGGTGTTACTAAGGCAGATATCTTTAGTATTACTCCAGATGTAGTTATTGATAACAATGTTGTTGATTATGTTTATTTTGTAATGGGTCTAGATGTTGTTAATGGTGAATTAATCGTTAACATTGACCTTACCAAAATAAAGAGTTATGACACTCAAATCGAACAATCTATAATTGATGCTGCTATTAAGGCTGCTCTAAAATTGACAGATAGTGAGAATGATGGCCTATCTCTTGTAGAATTCGTTGACTTTGCTCAAAGTCTATCTAAGATTATGGGCGTTGATGGTGTTGGTGTTGATAATGCATATATTGGTAAACTAACAGAATTATTAGCTCAAGCAGACAAAACAATCAACTTAAGATTGCAAATTGTATATGATGAGAGCGCTAATATCGTTCCTCAAAACCCAGGTGTATACCTTGTTGGTGTTGTTACAACAGATAGCAATTATAATATCGGTGCTGATGCTGGTTATCTAGTAATCACTCCAGATATTATTGATGTTAGATTTGCTAATGATACAAATAATAATAACTTAAAAATGTTTAAGTTTAATGGTACTTCTCAAGAAATGATTGCTGAAGCTTATGATTATGATAATCAAGTTGCTGAAGGCAATATGTACTACTATTATGTTGGTATCCAACTTAATGGTCAATTCTACGCAAGTAGCGTAGCTCCAGTTCATACAGGTTCATATTCTGTATTCGCTCTATTCTCAAATCACAAAGAGGGTGGACTTCCTAGTCAAGTAGGTTTTGCTGTTGGTGCTATGGTAATCGTTCCTAATGGCAAAGCAGAAATGAGTGCAGAAGATGTTACAGTATGTGCTAATGGAGATGAGCATAACATTGAATTTGAAGTAGAAGAAGGATTTGATTATGCTATCGCTGTTAGAGATGGACACAAAGTAAATATTATTCTACCAAGAAAATGGAATGTTGAATGGTTAGAAGAAAAAGTAAATACTATTTCAGATAGAATTGATAGTGTATACAGTCTATTAGAGACATATTTACCAGATTGCTACTTTGCAGAAATTCAAACAAAACTTGATGCTTTAATCGAGAAATATAATATTACAACAATTACAATTAATAGAGTACTTCCATCAGAAGTTGGTGAGTACGAAATTACTATTATTGCTTTCCAAATTGACTATGAACTTAACTTTGCTACAGCCACTTTGACAATCAAAGAGCATAACTTAATTGCTCACGAGGGCAAAGCTCCAACTTGTACAGAGTTTGGTTGGAATGAGTACTTCACTTGTGAAGATTGTTCTTATAAAACTTATGAAGTTATTGATGCTTTAGGTCATACAGAGGTGCTAGATAATGCAGTTGCTGCTACTTGTACTGAAACTGGTTTAACTGAAGGTTCTCATTGTGGAGTTTGTGGCGAGACACTAGTCGCTCAAGAGATTATCCAAGCTCTTGGACATACAGAAGTAACAGATAGTGCTGTTGCTCCAACTTGTACTGCTACTGGTTTAACAGAGGGTGCACATTGTTCAGTATGTAACGAAGTTCTTGTTGCTCAAGAAGTAGTTGATGAACTAGGACATACTGCTAGTGATTGGACATTAGTTTCAGGTGCAACCTGTACAACTAAAGGTTCTGAACACAAAGTTTGTACTGTATGTAATGAAGAATTAGAAACAAGAGATATTGAGAAAGTTGCTCACCAAATGCAACTAACTAATATCATTTCTGCTAATTGTTCTGTAAATGGTAGAAAAGATTATACTTGTAAAAATTGTAATCATAAAGAATATGAAACAATCAATGCTCTTGGTCATACTGCAGGAGAATGGACAGAGGTAACTGCTCCAACTTGTACTGCTAAGGGTTCTGAGCATAAAGTTTGTATCGTATGTAACGAAGAGCTAGAGACAAAAGAAGTAAGTGCTCTTGGACACGCTGAAGTAGCAGACAATGCTGTTGCTCCAACTTGTGAAGATACAGGTTTAACAGCCGGTTCTCATTGCTCAGTATGTAGTGAAGTTCTTGTTGCTCAAGAAATTGTTGATGCGTTATGTCACAATGCTAGTGATTGGACAGTTGTAACTGCTCCAAGTTGTACTGTTAAAGGTTCTGAACATAAAGTTTGTACTGTATGTAATGAAGAACTAGAAACAAGAGACATTGAGAAAGTTGCTCACGATTTAGTTCATTACGAAGCAGAAATTCCAACTTGTACAGAATTCGGTTGGGACGAGTATGTTGCTTGTGAAAATTGTACTTATTCAACTTACGAAAAGATTAATGCTCTTGGACACGCAGTTGTAGTAGACAATGCTGTAAGTGCTACTTGTACTGCAACAGGTCTAACTGCTGGTTCTCATTGTTCAAGATGTAATGAAGTTCTAGTGGCGCAAGGAACAACTCCAATTGTTGCTCATAACTTTGGTGAAATGTATGTAGAGACTCCTGCTACTGCTACTACAGATGGTAGATATGCACAAGTTTGTAGCGAGTGTGGTTTCGCAGTATACCAAACAATTAGTGCTTATGGTGATAGAGAAGTTGCTAATATCGAAATCACTACAAGTAATGAAGGAAAAGCAAGTGTTGATACTAATAGTGTTAATACTGCATTAAAAGATGCTATCGAAACTGGCAAAAACGAAGTTGTTGTTACTGTTGGTAATAGTGCGGTAACTAATGTAGAGATGGCTACAACTTCTCTACAACAAATTGTTACTGCTGATAGCGCACTAACAATTGATACTGCAGAAATCCACGCAACTTTCAATAAAGATGCTTTAGCAACTATTATTGCTGGTGCAAACGGTTCAAATAATATTGAATTTGGTTTGGAATTAATTGCTCTAGAAGACTTAAATAGCACTCAAAGAAATGCTCTTTCTGATAAGAAAGTTTCTAGTGTGTTTAGTGCAAAAGTTATCTGTGGTGATGATACTGTATCTAACTTTGGTGTAGGCAAAGTAGAAGTTAGACTTCCATTTGAACTTGCTGAAGGCAAGACTGCAGCTGACTACAGAATTGCATATATTTCTGATAACGGAACTATCGAAGAGTTGGTAACAACTTATGTTGATGGCGAATTGGTTGTAGAGCTAGGACACTTCTCTGAATATGTTGTATTAGACATTACAGAAGATGAAGTTAGAATGTCTACAGCAGTTATCGTTGTTTTAGCAGTACTAGGTGCTGTTGCTGCATTCGCAGTAATTGGTATCGCTGTTGCTGTTAGAAAAGAAAGAAAGAGATAATCTCAAACTTTTTATAACTCTAAAATAAAAAACTACTAAGAAAAACTTAGTAGTTTTTTTGTTGTTGGTGTATTAAAAAGCATTTTTGTAAATATATAATTGGTATTTTTTTCAAACTCTACGGTTCGTGGGTGTTATTTTGTAATCTTTGTGTTATAATGTGAGAGTAAATAGGAGATGAAAATATGGATTTAGCAAAAATTGGTAAGTTTATACAAGAACGCAGAAAGGCTAAAAGTCTAACTCAAGTACAACTTGCTATGAAGATTGGTGTTAGTGAGAAAACTATATCTAAATGGGAATGTGGTAATGGTTTTCCTGATGCGACACTTATGTTGCCTTTATGCGAGGTTCTAGAAATATCTGCTAATGAACTTTTATCTGGTAAACTTCTAAAAACTGCAGAAGAGTATAAGAAAGAGGCAGATGAGAACCTTCTTAATCTTAAGAAACAACAAGAGAGGACAAGTAAGTTCTTGCTTAATTTAGAGTGGGTAATTGGCATTTTTTCTGTTGTAATATTGCTTACTTTTACTATGATTGCAAGTTATGTAGATATGCCAGATTATTTGAGAATAATTCTTATTGTTGTTGGCTTATTACTTTGCATTGTTGGAGTAGGTTTCAGTATCATAATCGAGAAAGATGCAGGGTTTTATGAGTGTCAGCATTGTCATCACAAATATGTTCCGACTTATAAACAAGTTCTATGGTCTGCACATATGGGCAGAACTAGAAAAATGAAATGCCCTAAGTGTAATAAGAAAAGTTGGCAAAGAAAAACAATTAATAAAGATTAGTATTAATAAATGAAAAATGGGAAGAAAATTATATTTTAAGGTGGATAAATTATGATTAACGAAGAAAGAATTAAAGTTCCTGCAGAGTTTTCTCTAGGAACAACAATTGCATATCCTGACAAAGATGAAAAAAGACCACTAGTGCTACTAATTGCTGGTACTGGTAGTCTTGATAGAGATGGTAATGGTTCAGGACTAAAATTAAACCTATACAAAGACCTATCTGACTATTTTGTGGAGCAGGGTTGTGTTTGTGTTAGATATGATAAGCGTGGTACTCACGAGAGCAAAGGGAGAGGAGCTATTGCTAGTATGTCATTAACAACACTAGTTGATGATGCTAAGGCTATTATTGATTACTGCAAAGAATTGCCTTTTGTTGATAATGATAGAGTAATTGTTTGTGGACATAGTGAAGGTGCTATGGTTGGAACTTTGCTTACTGAAAAGATGGATTTAGATGGACTAATTCTTCTTAGTGGAGCTGGTACATCTCTTAGAGATGCTATGTATTACCAAAATGACAGAATTATCAGTGAAGCACAGAATGGTAAAGGATTTACAAATTGGTTGCTAAGAAAGATGGTTAATAGAGAGAAAATTAACGCTCAAGTAGAAGCTGTGTATGATAAGGCTAATAAGACTAATAAGAATATGTTCTTCTATCGTGGAGCAATTATGCCAACCGAGTATGTTAGAGAGCACGGTGCACTTACAGGTGCAGACTTTATTGATAAAATAAAGGCGTTTAAGGGCAAAGTTCTTGCCATAACTGGTACTGGTGATATTCAGGCTGATTATCAGGCTTTGGAGGGGTTAAAAGGAATTGAAAATGTGACTGTTTGTGCTCCAGAGGGTATAAACCATATTTTAAGAGAAGTTGACGATAATAACTCAATGCTTACTTATATGAAACAATACAAAAGACTTAGTAAACAACCTTTAAGTGCGGATACTATGGGTGTAATCGGTTCTTGGTTAGAAGAGAACTTCTCGGCATCAAAGGAAATGTAGGGAAGGCTGTCAACCAGTAAAATAATATATTTGTAAACTCAACAATCAAGTTTGACAAAAGAAACACGACAAGTAATATTGCTTGTCGTTTTTTCTTATATTAATTTGCTTTTCTTGTATACTCATATACAGAATATGCTAGGAATATTTGTGCTGGATAATAAGTTGCTAGACATAATATTCCCATAATGTTAGGAAGGCTAGTGAAATTGTCGAATAGAAGCATTAAGTCTGATACACAGAATAGTATACTACCAATCAAAATAATTAGGTTAAGTAGGGATTTTTCTTGAATAAAGTTAGATACGGATTTGCTAACCATACAAGAAATAATAAGAGCGTATACTAGACAGACTATCATTAGGAAATATCCGCCAAAATCAAAGATTGGAACGAATAAAATTAGTATTAGTACAGGTATGAATATAAATAGACCATAGATTAAGTCTTTCCATTTGAATTTGGTTAATTGACAATATGCTACAAAGTAGAAAATGTGTCCTATAGCAAAGAAACCTGCACCAAGCTCAAATATTAGATTGATTGCAATATCTCCAATCATAGCAAGGAATAGGGCTACACACATAATTATTGGGTATTTAAGTCTAACTTTTGCTTTGATAGCAAGAAATAGATTGACAAGTCCCATAAGGACAAATAGTGCACTGGTAATTGATTTGACAAGTAAGTTTGATTTAAATACAAAGGTGTAAAGGATATCAGAAAGCACTATTAAACTAGCAAAGATAATATTTACAATTAAGTGTGATTTTTTCATATTGTTCTCCAATTATTGATTAAACTTTTGTTTTAATATTTTTATATTGCAAAGACTATTTTCTTTGTAGATGGTGTTTTTGGGTAGAGCTTTGTGCTCCGGCGACCTTAAACTCTTTTTGTTAGTTTATCAAATTGTTAGAAATTTAGCAACAAAATAACTTTTTGTTTTGAGAGAGATGTTCTTTGTGTTAAAATAAGGTCAAAAGAAAGGGCAAAAGGTTGGATTTATGGATATTAGAGTTGAGTGTGATAGAGGTGCTTTCAAACTAAGGGCTTGTGGAGTGTTTGTCAAAGATGGCAAAATGCTTGTAGATAGGGCTAGACGCTTTGATGGTCATATAATATTAGGTGGTCATATTAGGGTAGGAGAAAGTAGTCAAGATGCCATTATTAGAGAGGCTAAGGAAGAGATGGGGATTGATGCTAGAATTGAGAAATTGATTTGCATCAATGAGAATATTTTCCCTCTTGCTAATAGTGAAAAAGTGGCTCACGAAATGGCTTATTATTATCTGTTATCTACCGACAATCTACCTCCTGATGACTATGAATTCACTGAAATGGAAAATGGTGTTGAAATTACCCATAAATATAATTGGGTAGATTTGCACGAGGTAGAAGAAAATAATGTTAGACCTAATTGGTTAGCAAAAATGATACTTGATAACAAAGAAAATTATTATTATTTATCCGACCAAACTAAATAAATATGAATAGAAACACTTTGAAAATTATTGCCTTAATATCAATGGTAATCGACCATATTGGGTTGGTTTTCTTTCCCAATTACATTATTTTTAGATTGATTGGTAGACTGTCTTTTCCAATATTTGCGTTTTTTGTTGCTGAGGGCTGGTTTTATACTCGAAGCAAGAAAAAATACACGCTTCTAATGTTTATCTTTATGGTAATATCTTGGTTTCCGTATTGTTTAGCATTAGATTTGCCTCTTTATACAGTTAATGTAATGGGTGTATTCTTGCTATCAATATTTGGAATATTTCTAATTGACAGGATTAGACTAAATAATACTAAAAAGGTTATGTATATTGCTACTTTTTGTGTGTTTCTTTTAATATGTTTTATATTAGAAGGGCTAGAAATAATTACAATGGGACTGTTAGGTATTGTTCTTCCAATTGTTTTTTATGTGTATAAGGATAGAAAAGTTGCTAGGTTTGTGAGTTCTGGGCTGGTGCTTTTGGCTATGGCAATTACAATTATCGCAACCGAACCAATTCGCTTCGAAGCTTTCAGACAGTTCTTTGGACTACTTGCATTAATTCCTATTATGTGTTATAATAATAGTGTAGGCAGATATAAACTCAAGTATCTGTTCTATATTACTTATCCTTTGCACTTGATTATTATTATGTTAATAAAATTAATTTAGCCTTTGAGAATTTGTTTCGTAATTAACCTTGTGTTAAGGGTAAAAAGAAGGAAATTTATATGAAAAGGAAAAGTAAAAAACCCCTCACGAAAAGAATGAGGGAAATCAGAGAAAAAATTAATAAAGAAGAGTATGAACTAGATGAAGATGGCAGAGTAGTAGTCAGAATTAATATTACTGATGCTGATGAGTTATTGTCGGTGTATAATGACCACGGTAGACAGATTATTAGTCACGATACTGCGCAGTTCATCAATAACGTGACGAAGCCTATTCCTAACAGGCAGGATATTCATTTGAAAATCTCTTGTGATAGTTACACAAAAGATAAAGAAGATGAGTATAAGAATGCAATTACTAATTACTATGTCAATGAATTTGCTCATTGGGATATTAATCTTAGAACAACCTTGGTAATTGCTTTAATACTCTTAGGCGTTTCTGTCTTTAGCTTTATAGCATTACACCTTTTGGGTGAATGTATGCACCCGGTAATGTATACAATGCTAGAGATTGCTTGTTGGGTGTTTGCGTGGGAAGCTGTTGACCAGATGTTTATTCAAAGGCATTTTTTAAAGGTTAGACAGCATAGAGACCTGCAAATTATATATGCCAAGATTTCATTTAAAAGATTGGTGGAAGATAGATAATTTTTATCTATCTTTTTTTATTTGTTAAAATTTGTTATGAGAATAATGGTTTTTTTGGTACAATAATTCCTGTTAGATAAAAACTTTAGGTGAAATATGATTAATGTATTTGAAAGAAATTTAAAAGTAGAAGCATCTTTGACAGATGTTAATATTCAGTTTGGTTTGCTTCCTGCACTAACTGTAGCGCAAGATAATATGTGTGAGTATTTTAGACAAATTGGTTGTGATGGGATTACTATGCTTCCTATTAAGAATTGTTTCTTCGTACTTACTAAGAGTAAAATTAAATTTGACAACTTCGCTACTTGGTTAGATGAGTTTAAGGTTAGAACTGAACTTACAAGCAAGTCAAAGATTAGAGTTTCTCTACAGACAGATTTTGATATGGGAGATAGCCATCTAGCAACTTGTATGCACGAAATGTGTGCTATGGATGCAACAGAAAGAACTGTTAGAGCGGTAGGAGATACTCTTATGCCAGAGGATTTGGAATCTACTAAAGAGAGTGCTTTTGCTTTTGAGAAAATGGCTTTTGAATTGACAAGTGATGATATGGTTGGTATGCATAGAATTAATGTTGGAAATTTGGATTTCTACAAGCATACTAATAATCTTCAATATGTTCAAATTATGTTCTCTACTTTAGGTTTGCCTTTTGTTGAG
>JAZLDP010000162.1:0-13426 GCA_045614835.1 Clostridia bacterium
TAACCTATAGTGGAACACATTTCACCTATAATGGTTCTGCTCAAGGTCCAACAATTACTTCTATTAAATATGGTGGAAATAATGTATCAACAGCTTCAATGAGTAATAATAGTAAGACTGAGTCTGGTACATACGAAGCAACTATTACAGGCTCAGGAAATTTAACTGGCTCGATTAAACTTACTTGGTATATACCTCCTAGAGGTATGGCAAATACCTCAATTGCAGCAATTTCTGCACAAACTTATACCGGAGCGGAGATAAAACCAACACCAGCAGTTACTGATAGTGGTTTGAGTAGAACATTAAAAAATGGAACAGAGTATACTTTAGGTTATGAGAATAATATTGCGGTTGGAACTGCAACAATTTATGCATATGGTGTTGGAAATTATGATTCTGGCACTAGACAATCTAGAACCTTCACAATTTCTGCTAGATCAGTTACTGGAATTGATTTGACTTATAGTTCTTTATCATTTACCTACAATGGCGAGTATCAAGGTCCAACAATCAGCACAGCTAAATACAGTGGTAATACAGTAACAACTGTATCAATTAGTGGAAATAGCGGGAAGGATGCAAGAAGTTATCAAGCAACTGTTAAAGGTTCTGGAAACTTGTCAGGAGAAAAGAAGGTGGACTGGGTAATTAATTCATATCCTATTACAGGTTCTGAAATATTATTTTCAAACATTAGTGATAAGGTTTATACAACCAATCCAATTACACAAGAAATTACATTGCAACACAAAACATCTAAAAAAACAATGACTTTGACAAAAGGTACTGATTATACCGAGATTTATACAGATAATACAAATGTAGGAACAGCAACAATTACATTTAAAGGTATAGGAAATTATAGTGGTTCTATTAATAAAACTTTTAGGATTACTCCTCGTTTAGTTATTGAAACAACTCCACAAAGTATTGCTAATCAAACTTATACAACTAATGCAATTACTCCAACTGTAGCATTATCTTTTAATTCAAAAAATCTTACTCTTGGTACAGACTATAAGATTTCTTCATATTCAAATAATATTAATGTAGGAACTGCAACAGTTAGAGTTCAAGGTCTAGGTAATTATACAGATTTTAAGGATATTAGCTTTACAATTGTTGCCAAAGCACTAGAAAATAGTATGTTTACTAGTATTGGTAATCATACTTATACTACTGCAGATATTACGCCTACTCCTACACTAACATTTAATGGTAAAACATTAGTGAGTGGTACAGATTATCAAAGTATTACTTATGATGACAACCACAATGTAGGAACAGCTACAATTACTGTAACAGGTAAGGGTAACTACAAGGGTAATGCTAGTACAACATTTAATATTGTAGCTAGACCTTTGACATCTGGTATGATTGCAGCAATTGCTGACCACACTTATACTGGTAATCAAATTAAACCAACTCCATCATTAAGTTATTCTAATGATACTCCAATGGTTGCTGGTACAGATTATTCTACTACATTTACATATAAGGATAATATTAATGTAGCATTTAGTGGTTCTACCGTTATTGCTAAAGCATCTGTTACTGTTACAGGTATTGGTAACTATTCTGGTACTGCAACTATGATTTTTAAAATTGTACAAAAAGACCTTGCTTCTTGTACTGTAGAACTTAGTTCATATAACTATACTTATAATACTTCAACACAATCAGTAAGAGTAACAGTTAAGATTGGTTCTACTGTAATTTCTGATACTAACTATTCTGTTTCTGGAGATAGTGCTAGAAATCAAGGTACATATACTGTAACAGTTTCTGCTAAAGCTAATACAAACTTAAAGAATTCTAATTCTTCTAAATCATTTGTAATTGCTCGTAGAAATCTATCAGACATTACTGTTAACCCAATTCCTCCACAAAGATATATTCACGATGGTGATGGAAATGCTACTGCAGTAACATTAGATAGTAATGAATTGAAACTAATCTATGGTAATGACAATCCAATGACATTAACTACAGACTATACATTCACTTATACTAATGCTACTTCAATTTATGAAGATACAACATTCCAAGATACTTCTAAATCAAAGCCATATATTACTATTACTGGACAAGGTAACTATGTTGGTACTAGAACAGAATATTTCATTATTTATGATAATAACTTGGCTCTTGACCCTGAGGCTAGTGTAACTCTTCCTTATTCAACACACGTATACACAGGCCACGCAATCAGACCTACAGTTACTGCTAAGTGGAGTAGTACAACTCTAACTCTAGATACTGATTATAAAGTAGCATATGCTAATAATACTAACAAAGGAACAGCTACAGTAACTATTACTGGTATTGGTGCATACCACGGTGTAGTAACTAGAACCTTTACAATTACTGCAGCAGATATCTCATATCTAAAACCTGCAGAAATGACATTATCTAAAGATGGTAGCAACTACTATGAAGATATTGAATATGTTTATACAGGTAATGTGAATAACCCAACTCCAAGAGTACAATATACACACAGTAATCATTATGTTCACGGAGACAGTGTAAATTGTGCAAGTGTAGCTTGTACAACTAGCAATTGTAACTGTTCAGGTGCAACAGTTGTAACACTTACAAACAATACTGACTATACATTTGCAATTACTAATAATATTAATGCTGGTACAGCACTTGTAACCTTCACAGGTAAGGGTAACTATACTGGTACTAACTATACAAGCTTTATTATCAATCCTCAAAATATTGGTGACCCTAATCCAGGTAGAGTAGATGTTAATGGTATACAATCTGCTGGATATCAATATACCGGTAGTGCAATTACTCCAGATGTTACAATTATTTACTATAATGGTAATGTAAATGCTACATTAGAATATAGAAAAGATTACTCTAGAAGTTATACAGATAATATCAATGCTGGACAAGCAACTCTAACAATTACAGGTATTGGTAACTTTACTGGTACTAATACAGTTCATTTCAACATCATCAGTGTTCCTGTTGACCCAGATGATGATAGATTAGACTTCGAAGATTTAGGTAGCTATGTATATACTGGTAGTGCAATTACTCCAGAAATTCACGCAACCTTCAACACTAAACCTTTGAAGGAAAATATAGACTTTAAAGTAACTTATGCTAATAATACTGATGTTGGAACAGCAACAGCAACTATCGAAGGTATTACTGGTGGTAACTTTGAAGGTACTATTACTAAGAACTTCACAATTACTGCTAAGAAGATAACTGAATTAGATTATCAAGATAACTTTGGTGGTAGATATGCTTATACTGGTAGCAAGATTGAGCCAGTAATTAGCATTAGCTATAATTCAAAAACTTTAGTTAAAGGTATTGACTTTGATGTAACTTATACTAATAATATTGCTATTGGTCAAGGCACAATCAATATTTCTGCTAAAGGAAACTATAGCGGTACATTAACAGGTAATTTCACAATTTACTCTTATAATATGGACCAATTAACTCCTACTTTGGATACTTCTAACACAACATATAGAGGTAAGAATGTAGCAGTTAAACCAGCAGTTACACTTAATGACCCTGAGGCTGAGTTTACAGTAACTTATACTAATAACTTCGAACCAGGTACAGCAACTGCTACTATTACTGGTAAGGGTAATTATACTGGTACTAGAACAATCAATTATCAAATCACTGAAGCAAGTGTATCTAGTGCATCTGTTACAGCAGTTGCTTCTGATGCATACTTCACTGATAGAACATTTAATCCTGATTTAAGACTAGAATATACTACTTCAGTTCTAAATCAAGATGGAACAACTGATACACATACTGAAATTCTTGAAAGAGATGTAGACTTTGAGGTAACAAGCATTGAAGTTGATAGTGAGACTAATATTGGTATCGCTAGAATTCAAGGTTTGAACAACTTCTTAGGTACAAGAAGTATTGAATTTAATGTTGTTACTAGAGATATTACAACTGTTGATGCTAATACTCTAGAAAATGCAGTTTACACAGGAGAAGCTATTACTCCAGAAGTAATCTTAACCCTTGATGGTGAAACTCTTGTAGTAGATGAAGACTATACAATCGAATATACTAATAATACTAATGCTGGTACTGCAATCGTAACAATTACTGGTATTGGTCTATATAGTGGTACTAGAACTCTAACTTTTGAAATTGCTAAGAGAGAGTTAGATGTAAATCCTACATATGTTGCAGAAGATGTTTACTATGAATATGGTTCTCTTCCACAATTAGTAGACGAAACTGTTGCAGAGTATGGTGAATTTGAATGGTTAGTTCCTAACTTTATTGCAGGAACTAATGAATACGAGTGGAATTTCTTCCCATTCGATAGAGATAACTATGAAATTCTATCTGGTAAAGAAACATTTACAGCAATTGATGTAACAATCGAAAGAATTGAGACTGAGTTTGCTGAGGGTAAAGACCACAAAGCTTATGATACATTTAATAGTGATAATGTAACTGTTAGAGTATTATATAGTAATGGTGTTTACCAAGAATTATTAGCTAAAGATTACAAAGTTTCTCTTGGACAAAACGAACATATGGTTGCTGGTGAAATTATCTATGTAACTGTAGAAGAGGGTGGACAAGAGTTTACTGAGAGTATGGGAATTGTTAAAGCAAGACCAATTACAGTTACTTTCGGTGATTACGCTAACTTAACAGAAAATGGTGAGAACCAAACAATCACAGTTGGTGTTGAAGGATTGCTTGAGGGTTATGAAAATGCTTATAGCATTGTATATCATAACTTATCTAACGGCTCAATTGGTAATTCAATTACAACCGGTGGTAACTATAGAGTTGAAGTAATTGTTACTGACAACAACTATGTTATCGAAGGTGCTGGTTCAATTACATTTAATGTTAAATCTCAAGCTATTAGTAGTTCTAATGTAGCTATTTCATCAGAAGAAGGCTTCGAGGGTGGCGCTACTGTTGAAGTTAAAACTTATGAGACTGCAGAAGCATTAATCTCTGCATACAATCTAAGTGATGTTGACTTTGGTGGTAGATACCTAAGAGCATATACATTTGAAGTTAATTCTGAAGAAGTTACAATTTCTGATAACACAGAAGCAACTGCTAAAGTAGTTAAAGTAGCCTTAACTGCTGAAGACATTGTTCCTAGTGATGCATTGAAACTATATGCTGTTAGAAATGGTCAATTAGTAGCTCTTGATTATACTGTTGAAGATGGTAAATTCGTATTCAATTGCGAATTAACAGATGCAGTAGTATTTGTAGAAGAGGTAGAAGAAGATACAACTAACTTTAACTGGATGTTACTAGTTTGGTCATTAGTTGGACTAATCGTAGTAGGAGCAGTTATTGGAGTAGTTCTATACTTTGATATCAAAAATAAAAAGAGAACTAAAAAATCTTCTGATGAGTCTTTAAATTAATCTATAAAAAATAAACCTACGGTTTTCGTAGGTTTATTTTTGTTTGTTATAATAAAAACCTCAAATATTATTGAGGCTTTTTGTTTGTTGTTTATTTATTAAAATATTGTTGTAGATTATAGAGTAAATAAGATTATTTAAAATTTTTCTTAATATGTTCTACAACATCTTTGAATATTGCTTGTTCTTCTGGTAATAAATGTTTGTGATAGGTGATGTAGATTGCATCAAGATAGCCTTTTGCAATAACATCTTTTCTCATATAGTCATAAGATAAACAGAATACATTACCAATAGATAACAATAATCTATCTAGTTTAGACTTGATTGGCATATTAAATACTTTCTCAAATCTATATACTTTGTCTAACATTTCTTGAGAATAACCATCTCCGTATTCGCCTATAATATGGTTTCCTTGAGCAACGGTTAGTATATTAGCATAGGCATCTGCTGAATGTATCATAGGAAGGTATTTAAGTAGGGTTTTGTCAGAACCTTGGTATACTTTAATGTGATAAAGTATAGTTTCTGCCAATAAGTTAAACTTTTCTTCAGATAGATAAAAGTCTTCTGGAGTGAATTGTTCTAATAAAATTCGTTTTCCAATCTCTCCGTGATTTTCTGAAATCTTATCATTATATGTATGATATAATGTCCATTGTTCGAACCTTCCAAGGTCGTGGCAAATACCCATAATATAACAAAATTCAGTCTCATCTTCATCAAGTCCTAGATTACAAGCTATATCATAACAATTGTTTGCAACTACAAAAGTATGAATAAATTTCTTTTGAATTCCAATGTCGTTGGTATCGTATTTATGTACAAAGTTCCAAAATACTTTGTTGATTTCGTGAAAATGTTTCATTATAACTCCTATTGATTGTAATGTGGTGTATTGAAGTATTTTAATACTTAATTTATCAATACCATTTTAGCACCAATAACAAATTTCGACAAATAAAATTATTATTATAAAAAAATAAAAATGGGGCAGTTTGATTGTCCCATTTTAATTAAATTATTTTCTATCGTTTCTAGCTCCACAAACTTTACATTTGTCAGAACCACTTTCTAAAGCAACTCCGCAATAAGCACAATATTGAGTCTTTGGTTTAGCAGGTTCAGTTGATAAAGATGAAGGCATTGTAAGTGAAGTATCATCATTATCTTGTTTAGATTTTTTAATCATAGATTTAATTACGAAGAATAGTGCAACACCTGCAATTGAAGTAGCGATTATTCCGTAGATGGTGAATGTTTTAGTTAATTTCTCTTTTCTTTCAGAATAGTATTCATATTCTGGGTCATCATCTAATTCCACATTTGCATAATCCATATCAATACTATCAAAAATTGGAGGGTGAGGATTGTCTACAGCAATCCAGATTGTGTCGCCAACTTTGAATCTAGTAATATCTTCGCTATCATATACACTGAAAGTGTAGTTAGTTGTATAGGTTTGAGATGGTCTGCTAGGATTATATACTGTATACTTTAGATACCAAGCATCTTCAAAGTTTTCATCTTGGTAGATACCGTTGATAACGCCTTTCATTTTATAGGCATTGTTGTAATTAGCATAATTAATCATATCTTGATAGTAATAGTAACTAGTTCTGATTTCGTCAAGGTTTGAGTTAACACCTGAGAATGAAATAATCATTGGTAATACAAAAGCAATTAGATATAATACAATCAAGGTAATAAGAGCACTTTTTGGTCCACTAACATGAATAGAGGTATGAATATGTGGTCCTCCAACATGATGATAACTTGAATGACGATGTATGCTACTTGAATGATGATGTATACTAGAATGTGATGGTCCTGGAACTCTGCTTACATGGTGTCTACTGAAACTACTTCCGCCTGAACTGAAGTGGCTTCTACCACCGCCTCCGCCAGAGCTGTGGCTTCTTCCTCCACCGCCTCCGCCTCCAGACCTACCGCCTGAACTATGACTTCTACCCATAAATTTCTCCTATTTCATTAATTTTTTCAACATTATATAGTCATTATATAATTGTTTGATTTATTAGTCAAATTATATTAACTAATCTCTTATTTATATTACAAAATTTCAACTATTATTGTAGTATATAAAATATATTATATTTTGTTGTAAATTGTCGAAAACTTTGACAATTCTTCAATCATTTTATATAATTTAGTATAGACTGTAAACGAGCCTAAGGTACTTTAAGAGGTATTGCTTATGAAGAAACAGGATAATAGACATAATCGTTCAAAATGGTTCAAGGGCTTAACTTCATTTATGAAGTTATTTATAAAAAAGCCACATTTTAAATATATAGGGGATAAGATTGAAGATGGTTCTTTGATTTTGAGTAATCATGTGGGAACATCTGCACCTTTAGCTTTAGAATTATACCTTAACCAACCAATTCGTTTTTGGGGTGCTTGGCAAATGAACGCTAGTTTGGGAAAAGTATATGGCTACCAAACCAAGACTTATTATTACGAGAAGAAACATTGGAATTTGTTTCTAGCAAGATTATTTTGTATAATTGCTTCTCCTCTAACTTGGATATTTTATAGAGGTTTAAGACTAATTCCTACTTATAAAGATAGTAGACTTAGAAGAACTTTATCAATGAGTATTGAGGCTATTAAAAACAAAGAAAGTGTAGTAATCTTTCCAGAAAATTCTGAGAAGGGATATCTTGATAAACTTGAGGGATTCTTTGGTGGATTTGTTCTTCTGGCTAAACTTTGTTTAAAAGAAGGGATTGATTTACCAATACATTTGGCATATTATAAAAAATCTGAAAAAGTTTATGTCATTGACAAGAAAATAATGTTCTCAGAACTCATCAGTTCTGGTTTAGCACAAGAAGAAATTGCTAAGAAATTATGTGATAGAGTAAATGAACTTGCTGATTTAGCATCTATAGAAGATAATGATGAAGAAGTAGAACCTAAAGTTTCTGAAATATAATTAATTAACCGATATGAATTTAATATCGGTTTTTTTTGTGAAAAAAAAAGGGCTTTATTTGAGGTATTTATACTTATATATGATTATTAATTAAGTCCGAGCATTTTTGTTGTATTTTAAAAATAATCAAAATTAAATTAAAAATTTTAAAATTTCTGTTGACAAATGTGTAAAAAATACACATAATATAATTGTAAAGGAGATAAGTTGTGGATATAACCGATAATAGATATTCTAATCAAGGACTTCATGTAGTGCTTTCGTTATTCACTGTAGAGAAGGGTAAATTTAAGGTTTTATTAATTAAAAGAAACAATGAACCATTTAAAGATAAATGGACTTTGGTTGGTGGATGTGCTTATAATTCTGAAGATGCCGATACTGCTATGAATAGGGAACTATACGAGAAAACTCATATTAAGAATATTGATTTCAAGATGATTAATGTCTTTACAGACCCTAAGCGTTCTCCGTTGATGCGTATGATAGCGATTAGTTATATGGGTGTCAGTGATGCTAGAATTATCGAGAAGTTCAAAACTTCTTCAAAAGCATCAGATGCTGATTGGTTCGAGATTGATAGAGTTCCTGAACTTGCTTATGACCACAAAGAAATCTTAAATGATGCAATAGAAACTCTAAAAAAAGAGATTTTTGCTTCAAATATTATGAGAAAGCTGTATCCAGATACATTTACTTTGCCAGAACTTCTTGGTACATATGAAAAGATATTGGGTATTAAACTTGATAGAAGAAATTTTAGAAAGAAACTACTTAATGCTAATATTATTGAAGAGACAAATCAAACAGTTAAGCAAGAAAATGTCAAAACAACTAAGTTATATAGGTTTACAGGTAATGATTTAACCTTTAACTTTTATAAATAAATGGTGCTAAACGCACTATTTATTAAAAATACAAATGTGTAAAAAATACGCAATCTATGGAGGGTATATGAAAAAAACAATTGTAATTAACCTAATGGGTGGACCAGGAGCAGGTAAGAGTACGATGGCAAGTTTATTATTTGCAAAAATGAAAATGGCTGGGGTTTCTTGTGAGTATGTAACCGAATATGCTAAAGATATGGTGTGGGAGAATAGATATAATATCCTTAATGACCAATTATATATATTATCCAAACAATATCGCAAAATGAAGAGAATTAATGGTGAAGTAGATGTAATTATTACAGACAGTCCAATTGTAAATAATATTTATTATAATTCAAAAATTACCGATTGTAGAGATAAGATATCAGATAGACTAATTAACGACCTAGTCTTTGAGTTGTGTGATAAATTTGATAATTATTATTATTTAATCGAACGCAATCATTCTTATGAAAGTAAAGGTAGATATCAGACAGAAGAAGAAAGTAATTCTGTGTCAAGAGAAATCAAAGATATGTTGGATAGTTTAAATATAAAATATTCAACTTTTAAAAGTGGCGAAAGTTCAGTCGAAGAAATCTTACAAGAGGTTAAAGGTTTGCTTGATGTCAAATAAATTATGTTTTATTGCTCCTAGTGGTTATGGAAAGAGTACTGCTATTGGTATTATAAGTGAGAAATATGAGCTAATAAATATTAAAATAGCTGAACCATTGTACGAACTTCAAAATTATTTTTATAACTATATAGGCGTAAAAATGAGAGGAGAGCAAGATGGTGAACTTTTGCAGTATTTAGGTATGAAAATTAGAAAAGAAAGTGAAAATTTTCTTTTAAATTGTTTTACTAATAAATTTAATAAAGCTTCTAATTTTACACTAATTACTAATGATGATTGTCGACCGCCTGATTATCAGTATTTAAAGGGTTTAGGCTTTATATTTATCGGTATCAACGGCTACAATAGAGACAGACTTGACCATAGCCCTTCGGACCCTAAATTATCAATAGAATGGCAAGATAAAGCTAATTGTGATTATTGGCTGGATAATTGGGGTTCTATGGACGAGTATAGACATAATATTGATACCTTGCTTATGCAAATTATGAAAGATAAAAGAGGATAAAATGAGCGAAAAATTGGTGTTTAATAGAGTGAAAGGGTTGAAGTTTTTGTATGATAATTTTCCTTATCTATTCAATGAAAATAGAATAAAATTATTCTTTGTTAATTCTAAGTGTGAACTTAATAAACTTAGAATTGAAAATGAAGATTTCGATACACTAGTTCTTAAAAGAAGTTGTAATAAAGAATTTGTAAGTGATTTAATGTTTAAAGATAATCGTTTCTTTAATACTCTAGTTGAGTTAAAGAAAGGAAGTGAGGAATTTGAAGATATCTTTGATTTTTGTGTAGAGTGTCATAAGTTTAAAAAGGGTGAGAATTATTATTCAGATAGATTAGCAATTGCACAATTTTCTACTAGAAAAAACACCGATTGTTATGATAGGGTTAACTTTATTCCTTCGCTTGTTAAAGGCATTAATACAAGAGATAATAAGCCTTATTTAGAGATAGAATATTCTTATAATTATGGTAATGTTTATGAAATTAAGAAGACTAAACCTGAATTAATAAAAGAAAATAGATTTGATAATTATTCTATATCTTATCTTGCTAAGAAGTTACACGAAGTAATTGATGAGATAAGGGATAGATTGATTGCCTTGAGTTGCTTTGATGATTTTCAATTAATTATTAGAATTGATAGTTATCTTAACCTTTTGCCAATTGATTTCAGAACTCCAAAAGCGTGGTTTAATAGTAATAAATAAGTAGGTGGTTATGATATTAACAAATTTAGAAATTATTAAACAAGTGTCAAAGAAAAATATAACAATAGAGCCATTTAATGAATATTTAATTAATCCGAATAGTTATAATTATAGGCTGGATTATGAGTTGCTTGAGTTTGATGGAGCACTTGATTCAAAAGAAAAGTGCAAACCTAAGAAAATTATATTAAATGAGGATGGCTATGTTTTGCAGCCTAATAAGCTATATTTAGCTAGTACATTTGAGAGGATAGGAAGTAGAAAGTATTTAACTCAATTAATTGGTCGAAGTTCGGTTGGTAGGCTGGGTTTGTTTTTGCAAATAACTGCACCTATTGGGCATATTGGAACTAATCACAAGTGGACTCTTGAACTTAAAGTTGTTCAACCATTAACAGTATATCCGCTTATGAAAATAGGGCAAGTAACTTTCTGGAAAACTAAAGGTAATAAAAGACTGAATTATACTAAGGGAGAATACAAAAATTATCAGTCTGCTGAAGTTAGTAAATTTTATAAGGAGTTACAATGATTTTAACGGGAAAAGAAATAACTAAACAAGTTTCAAATAATAGAATTATAATTACACCTTTTAATAGCGAAAATGTTAATCCTAATAGTTATAATGTAGAACTTGGTGATTATTTAAAGGTTTATGAAGAAGATGTTTTAGATGGTAAAAAAGAACTAAAAACAAGGATTATACCAATAGGTGAAGAAGGTATTGTGCTTGAACCAAATAAAGTGTATTTAGGGTATACAAAAGAGGTAATTGGTAGTGATTATTATGTACCAACTATTACTGGTCGTAGTTCAACTGGAAGACTAGGATTATTTGTTCAAATTACTGCTGATCTTGTAGATATTGGATTTAAAGGTAATTTAACTTTTCAATTTCACGCAGTTCAGCCATTAAGAATTTATAAAGGTATGAAATTAGGTCAAATTTGCTTTTGGAAACCGAAAGGAAAGATTAAACTATATAATGGAAAGTATCAGCATAGTGAAGGTCCACAAGAAAGTAGAGTGTGGCAAGATTTTGCAAAGGAGAGTGTATGAATTATTTATTAAGGCATAGTATAGATGATAATACAAGAAAAGGTGGTTGGAGCAGAGCAAAACTAACAAAAGAGGGTGTTGCTTTAGCTAAAGAGATAGCAAAAAAATTGAAGGCTCTCGATATCGAAAGAATTGTATGTAGTGATTTAGTTAGGGCTAAAGAGACAGCTAAAATAGTAAATAAAGAACTTAATTTGCCTATTACATATACAAATGAACTTAGGGAGTTTAATGCAGGTGTTGTGTCAGGAATGAAATATGATAAGGCAAATAAACTCTATCCAGTTAAGGTGAACGATTATAAGAATTTAGACTTCAAGTATCCTAAGGGAGAAACTTTGGGAGAATTTAAAAATAGGGTAGAAGATTATTATAAAAATACAATCAAGAATTATGATAAAACACTTTTTATAACTCATAGAAACACTATAAGTGTAATATATAATTACATAAATAAAACAGAGTGGAATTTTAATGATAAGAAGAGTATAGATATATCACATTGTTCATTGTTTAAAGTGAGCATCAAAGGCATAAGTAAGGTAAAATTAAAATAAAAAGAAACAAAAGCATATAAGTAAATATATGCTTTTTTGTGTGTCTATTTAATATATGTTTGACTAAAAAAATAATAATGTGTATACTGAAAATAATGAAAATACCAAGGAAATTACTATGAAAAATAAAACTTTAAAATTATTAACTTTAATGCTACTTTTTGTATGTATGGTGTCTGTTTTTACTGGCTGTAAAGAAGAATTTTATCAACCAACAATTGACCAAATTGATGCGTTAATTATTAATGAAGATAATGAACCTCTAATAAATGGTGCTACAAAAGTAGTTGTTGCTAGTGTTATTGTGGATATTAATTCTTATAATAGCACAATGTCTGATTGGCAGATATATTTTGAGAGAAATAATATTGATAGTACTAACTTTAGAACTATGGAAAAATATAAATGCACAGGATATTTCTTGCAAGATAGTTCATATATGACAGATGATTATTATGTTTATATTTATAAGTTCTCTGATTGTGATAGTGCATCAAATTGCAAAGATAGATTAAATAGATACGAGAATTATTCTGTCAAACAATATGGCAACCTTGTAGTGTATGCAGATAATCTTGTAGCAGGTCATACTTTTGCGTTAATTGATACTATCGGTGAGTAATTTTTTGTACAATAGTTTTGTTATAATATAGATATTAGAAATTAAGTTAAATTCAAATAATATTTAATGCTCTTGAC
>JAZLDP010000163.1:0-2784 GCA_045614835.1 Clostridia bacterium
AAGCTGGTGGAATAGGGGAGAGATATACTGTTAGAATTGATGGTAAAGAAACTTATCTATTCTATGAAATGGGTAGATGGTTTGTAGAAGAAAAAGTGGTGGCAAAATAAAAGCTATATATATAAAATCAACAAAAAAGAGTGGGGCAAAATGCCTCACTCTTTGGTTTAAACAAAAAAAGGATAGATGCAAAAATTGTCTTAAATTATGAGATTGGGGAAGTCAACTGGTGGAATAACATCTATCATTGGTAATATGATATCATAAAGTTTTTGATTTGTAAACAATTTCTTTAAAAATTTGCAAAAAGGTTTTATATTCTTAATTGTGCATAAATATTAATATGCCTTTATATCGTGCTTTTCTTGAACTGCAAACTAGGGAGAGTGTACGAAAAAACTTTTATAATTCCAACATTTTCAAAAAAATACCGCATTGAACACTTAAATTGGTGCTTTAAATGTTTGGTTTTTGTGGAAAAATAGAGAAAATTTTGATTAATTTTGCTTTACGGACTTTAAATTATTATGTATAATAATTAAGAATACTATGTTAAAGTGTCGAAATGCTTAAATTTTTGTATAGATTTGCATTTTAAATCGGGTGGAAATTATAGATACATAATGTAGGTACTCTGTATAAAATAATTACTTCTTAGACAAACTAAAGAGAGGAATTTGCAGAGGGTTTCAAATATAATCTTCAAGGAGAAGATATGGAACAAAAAAAGTTTAAAACTAAGGATATGATAATTGCTGTATTCTGTACGATTCTAGCAATCCTTTGTATTGTGTTTTATTTCCTACCTGCTTTCAATATTAAGGACTCTGCAAGTCCAATGATGGAGTTCGAAGAGCACTTGTATAGTGGCTGGGATATGACAAGAGCCTGTTTTGCAAGAACCAAAGTTTATGGTGCTTCTTGGGGTGAATTAACTTTCGTAAAAGAAGTATTCGGCTTTGCTATTATTCTTGGTGGCATTCTTATGCCTCTTAGCATTATGTGTGTTCTTACTACTACTGTATTTGCTTATCTTTCTTGGTTAAAGAGCGAAGAACTTAAGAAATTCTGTTTCTTATTCAGTCTATGTGCTATGATATTCCAAACAATTACACTTATCTGTACTTGGTTTATTGCACTTATGTCTAAGAATGGTACTTATCAAGAGATGTTCAAGTCAAATGTTAAAGGCGGAATGTCTTATGGTGCGTTCGTAAGTCTTATTCTTGTATTCGTTGTTGCAATTATTGCTTGTGCGTATAACTACTTCCTAGAGAACTTTGATGAAGAAGATGAAGAGGACGAAGAGGACGAAGACGAAGAAGATGAGGAAGATGAAGAACCTGCTCCTAAGAAGAAAAAGAAAGTAATCGTTCTTGAAGAAGATGAAGAAATAGAAATCGTTAAGAAGCCTAAAGCAACTGCTCCTAAGACAGAGACTAAATCTGCTACAAAGACTGCTACAAAAACAGCAACTAAGAAGGTTTCTAAATAAGTTTTGAATATCACACACTCTACTTAGGTAGGGTGTGTTTTTTAGTATAATATATATATAATAGTTATGATATAATTATGTTATAAATTATTTATAGTAAATTGCTTGTAATATTAGGGTAATTTGTTGTATAAGTAAAATAGTTATAGCCTTGTAGGTGTTGCAAAAGAGGATTTGAAATGAAATGTTATGGTTGCCCAAGAATGTGTGGGGTTGATAGAACTAAGAAAACTGGAGTTTGTGGTGTAGGAAGTAGTCCTAGAATTGCCAAAGTATATTTGCATAAGTGGGAAGAGCCTTGTATATCAGTTAAAAATGGCAGTGGCACAATATTCTTTTCTGGTTGTAACTTGAAATGTGTATACTGTCAGAATTACAAAATTAGCAGTGAGGCTTTTGGTAAAGACATCACAGTAGAGCAGTTAGCGGAATTGTATAAGAAGTTAGAGAATATGGGTGCTGATAATATAAACCTAGTAACGCCATCTCATTATGTTGATGCGATTATAGGTGCTCTTAAAATCTATAAGCCTAATATTCCTATTGTATATAATAGTAGTGGCTATGAGAGTATGGAAAGCCTAAGCAAATTAAAAGACTGGGTAGACATATATCTAGTTGACTTCAAGTATTATGATAGTGAACTGGCTAGAAAACTTAGTTCTGCACCAAACTATCCTGAGGTTGCCAAAGAGGTAATTGTTAAAATGAGGGAGTATCAACCTAAAAATATATATGAGGGAGATAAACTTGTCAAAGGTATGATTATAAGACACTTGATTTTGCCTAATCATACAGAGGATAGCCTAAATATTCTTAACTGGATTAGAGATAATGTAAACGAGCCTTGTATAAGCCTTATGGGACAGTATACACCAATGTATAAGGCTAACGACCACTCTGATATTAATAGAAAACTTAAACCAATTGAATATAAGAGGGTATCTAGCGCTATGCTTAAACTGGGGCTCACTGATGGTTATATGCAGGAACTATCTAGTGCTGATGAAAGTTATACTCCTACTTGGGATTTAGAAGGAATTGACTTTTAGAATAAAAAGACTTTAGGATATCTAAAGTCTTTTTTATGTCTAAAAAATATTTTTGTTTTATAGTATTCCCAAGTCTCCAGAATTTTCTTGATAATCAAATGCCTCGTTGTAGATAGGGATAGCGCTCTCGATGGTTAGAGGTTTGCCTGTACCAAGAAGTGGGTTTGTGTAGTCTATATTATCAATACTAGTGGTATAAGGCAAGAATGCTTGAAGGGCTTGGAAAGACACTGTAAA
>JAZLDP010000164.1:0-5619 GCA_045614835.1 Clostridia bacterium
AATATAATATCCAAAGACTTTGTTGTAGGCTATTTTTAAATTTTTGATACCTGTTTCTTCTCTTTCCCTAGCTTCTAATTCAGTAATCCATATTTTACCTGATTTGGATATATTGATATATTCATCAAGTTCTTTGTTAAATCCGTACTTGATAATATCACCATCTTTATTTGGTTTAACAATATTGTTTTTATCGACAATTGCGTTATCAAGTAGCTCTACAATATCGTTAAATTCCCCTATATTTGATGCGATTTTAGCGATATTTGTGCTCTTAAAAGGCTGAAGAATCTCAGAAAGTTCAGGAAGAGTAGCAAGAGAATTCTTAAGTAAAATACAGTCGGTAGTTAATAAATTATTGTAACTAATTCTGCCACACAATCTTTCTATATCATAGATATTATATAGTACATCAGAAAGTTTTCCTCTAGCAACAATGTTTTTTGTTAATTCTTCTACTGCACTTAATCTATTATTGATTAATTTTTCGTTATACAAGGGTTGTTCGATATAACTTCTAAGAAGTCTAGCACCCATAGAAGTACGAGTTTTGTTAAGTACCCAGAATAAAGAGCCCTTTTTCCTTCTGTCTTTAATTGTTTCAGTTAATTCAAGGTTTCTTCTGGTACTAGCATCAATTTGCATATATCCATCAGTAGACTGATAGTCAATATTGTTAATATGAACCAAATATCTTTTTTGAGTTTCGTTAATGTATTTTAAAACTGCTCCTGCACTAATGATTGCAAATTGTCTGTTGTTGAAGGAGTATTTTTTGATGTTGTCAACTTGTAATTGTGTTTTTATAAGTTCGATAGAATTTTCGTAATTAAAATATTCATCATCATAAACTTGTCCAAAAGGTATATATTGTGCAATTACGGATGGAAGCATATCGTAATATGATTTCATATCATTATTAAGTATAACTTCCCTAGGCTTAATACTAACCAAAAAATCGTTCAATCTAGCCATAATATTATCATTGATGATTTCGGTAACAATGAATTTGCCTGTAGAAATATCAACAACAGATACTCCAATAGCATCTTTTTCTTTGTAGATTGATGCAATGTAATTATTGTTTGTTTCGTCAAGCATAGAACTATCCATAAGTGTTCCTGGTGTAATTACTCTTACAACACCACGCTCAACTATCTTAACACCTTTTTTAGGTTCAGTTAGCTGTTCACAAATAGCCACTTTGTAACCTTTTTCAAGTAGTCTGCCAATGTAATTTTCTGCTGCGTGATGAGGAATTCCACACATAGGTGCTCTTTTTTCTAGACCGCAATCCCTACCGGTTAGAGTTAATTCCAATTCTCTAGAAGCAAGTTCTGCATCTTCAAAAAACATCTCATAAAAATCACCCAATCTATAAAATAAGATTGCGTCTTGATAGTCTTTCTTTATATTGAGATAATGTGTCATCATTGGTGATAAAGCCATAAATTGCTCCTAATCAAGTAAAATTTTAAACTATAGTACCGAACAATTTGTTGTAAGCAAATTTGGTAATTTTGACTGTGTAAAACTCATTTTGTTTTAGATTGCTATCTACAAAAATTGTTTTACCACTATCGGTCATAACTTTGTAGCCATCTTCAGTGTTTTCTACTGAAATAACATTATATTCCTGACCAATAGATTTTTTGTTGTTTTCTTTAGTAATTCCCTTAGTTATTGCTAGAAGTTTATGAATTCTCTCTTTCTTTACTTCTTCGCTAATTTGGTTATCCATTTTATCTGCAACGGTTCCACTTCTTCTAGAGAACATAAATGCAAATACACCATCATATTGAACCTCTTCAACTAGACTACAAGTATCTTCGAAGTCTTTGTCAGTCTCTCCGGGGAAGCCTACAATTAAATCGGTAGAAATATAAGCATTAGGAATATGTTTTCTTATCATTGAGATTAGAGATAAATAATGCTCTCTAGTATATCTTCTATTCATAGATTTTAAGATATCGTTGCTACCAGATTGAATTGGTAGATGAATAACTTTAGAAATTTTATTATTGTTTGCAATAGTTTTGATTACCTCTTCAGATAAATCTTTAGGGTGAGATGTCATAAATTTCAATCTAAAATCGCCATCAAGTTTTGCAATTTCCCCAAGTAAATAGGAAAAATTTATAGATTTGTCTTCATAATCATTACCATAACTATTAACATTTTGACCAAGAAGAGTTATGTACTTATAGCCATCTTTGATTAATGTTTTACATTCATCAATAATATCTTCTGGTTTTCTACTACGCTCCCTACCTCTTACATAAGGAACAATGCAATAGGAACAGAAATTATTACAACCATAGTTTATGTTTACCCAGCCGTTAGAAAATAAGTTATCTCTATTCATTTCCACATTTTCAAATATACCTTGTTCTTTCTCCCAAACATCAGTAATTTTCTTACTGGAATTTTGATGTTCAAGAAGATAATCTTTGAATTTATGAATATTGTGTGTTCCAAATATAATGTCTACAAAAGGAAATTTTTTTCTAATTAATTCGCTTCTACCTTCTGCTTGAGACATACAGCCACAAATTGCAACTATTAGACTTGGCTTTGATTTTTTTAGTTTTTTAATAGCACCAATATTACCAAGAATTTTTTGCTCAACACCATCTCTTATACAGCAGGTATTGAAGATAATAATATCTGCATCTTTTGGTTCATCAACAGATTTTTCATATCCTAAACTATTAAGCATTCCAGCTAGTTTCTCACTCTCGTGTACATTCATTTGACAACCAAAGGTTTTTATATAATAATTCATTGTTTCTTTCTTCCTGATTTTGTAATTATAATATTAATTTAGTACAAAATAAGTATATATTATATACGAAAAAATTTCAAGTTTTTTGTAGAATTTATTTATTATATGTCTTGGGAATTAATATGAAAATTAAGAAGATTTTTAAAGTAAGTGTTATAATTTTTTTGTCTATATTATTATGTGTTTTATCGGCAATATTGATTATATTTACAAAATCAATTAATGAAGTAAAAAATATTGATATTAATTTGACTACTAATATTTCAAGTGTGTGCAAAATTTATGATAAAGATGGAGGTTTAATAAGTGATAATATTAATTTAGATACAAAATATGTTAACTTAAATCAAGTATCTCCCTACCTTCCAAAAGCGTTTATTAGCATTGAAGATAAAAGGTTCTATAAGCATAATGGTTTAAATTATCTAAGAATAGCTAAGGCTATGATAAATAATATTATAGCTGGAGAGTTTGTTGAGGGTGCTAGTACAATAAGTCAACAACTTATTAAAAATAAATATCTTACAAATGAGAAAAGTATTGATAGAAAAATTAAAGAGATGTATCTAACTCTAAAAATGGAAGCAGTAGAAGAAAAAGATAAAATTCTTGAAAGTTACATAAATACAATTTATTATGGAAATGGAGCTTATGGTATTGCAGATGCTACTCATAGATTCTTTAATAAAACACCAATAGAACTATCTTTGAGTGAATGTGCAACAATGGCAGGTGTTGTAAAGTCTCCTGCTAAATACTCACCAATAAACAATATTAATAGTTGTATAAATAGAAGAAATCTAGTTCTAAGAGAAATGTTTGCAGATAAATTAATTTCCGAAGAAGAATATGTTAATGCAATAAATGAAGATTTGCAACTCAATGTTCAAAATTTAAATACATTTAGTAATTTAGATTTGTATTCTAAAAAAGTTATTAATGAGGCAAGTGAAATTTTAAATATAAGCAAGTATGAAATTATGAATAAAGGTTACAAGATATATACTTATCAAGATAAAGAACAGCAAAAAATATTGGATAATATTGTTGGTAATAATAAGTATTATCAACAGAACGAATTTGGTAATATTGCAGATAATTTAACTTTAATTATTGATAATGAAACTGTAGGAATATCAGCAGTATCTGGTAGAAGTGATTACGACCTCACTTCCTTTAAAAGACAACCTGGAAGTTTGATAAAACCTATACTAGTTTACACTCCTGCTTATGAAGAAAATTTAATATATCCTTGCAGTCAAATTTTAGATGAAAAAATCACTATAGATAACTACTCTCCTCATAATGTTTCTGATATGTATTATGGAAATATTTCTATAAGAGATGCTGTAGCAAAAAGTTTGAACATTCCTGTAATAAAATTATGTGATGAATTAGGTATTGAAAAATGTAAAAATTATGCAGAAAAAGCAGGTATAACTTTTAATAAAAATGACACTGGTTTAGCTATTGCTTTAGGAGGGTTTTATGAGGGTGTAACATTAGAAGAAATTACTAATGCTTACACTGCCTTGAGTAATGGTGGAATTTATCAAAAATATGGATTTATTAGAGAAATAAAAACATCACAAGATTTAACAATATATACTAGAAATAAGTCAGAAACTATATATTGTAGTCAAGAAAGTGCATATTTAATGACAGAAAACCTAGTATATGCATCAAAAAACGGAACTTCAAAAAAGTTAAAAAATATTGATTATGATATAGCAAGTAAGACTGGAACTGTTAATGTAAAAAATACTAATTATAATACTGATGCGTATAGTATAGCATATACAACTAAGCATACAATTTCTACTTGGTTAGGTAACTACTCAATGGATGAAAAATTTAATCTAAATGGTAGTAACAATGGAGGTACTTTTGCTACTGAAATTATTAAGTCAATTGTAGAAGAAATATATACAAAATCACCACCAGAAAATTTCGATATTCCAGATACAATTATATCTCTTCCAATTGATACAAATGTATTAGAAAAAAGTAATCAAGTAGTACTCGGTTATAACAGTCCAAATAGATATCAAAAATATGAAATTTTTGCTAATGATAATATACCTTCAGCTATTAATAATTTTTATAATGAAATACCTAATTCCAATCTAAATATTGAGATAGTAAATAATGAAATTATAATCAACTTTGAGTGTGTAGATTATTTCGATTATTACTTATATAAGGTAGAAGATAATCAAGAGGTTTTATTAGAAAAATTTTGTGGTATTAATGATAGTCCTAGAATTGTAGATAGCGATATTGATAATAATAAAAACTACAAATATTATTTATTAATTAAATCTCCCTATTCTAATACTGAGTATAAGACCAACTATGTAAGTGCATTAATTGAAAAAGATTATAGTAATGTATTGAATAATATTAACAATACTGATTTGCGTAGTTGGTTGTTCGGTTAATGAATTTATTATATATAATAATATTTTTTGCAATAAAAAAACTATTGACTATAGTTTCTAAAAACTTAATCAATAGTTTTATTTTTTATTTACCTTGAAGTTTGTTTGTAACCAGTTGCTTAATTTCTTCGAAAACTTCAGGATTGTTTTGTAGGTATAATTTAGTATTATCTTTACCTTGAGCAATCTTATCTCCGTTATAACTATACCAAGAACCGCTCTTTTGAATTATATCCAATTCGACAGCAACATCAATAACACACGCCTCATTATTAATACCAGTACCATACATAATATCGAATTCAGCAACTTTGAATGGAGGTGCTAATTTGTTTTTAACAATTTTAACTCTTGTTCTATTACCTATGATATCTGCACCATCTTTGATAACAT
>JAZLDP010000165.1:0-8692 GCA_045614835.1 Clostridia bacterium
ATTTGATGTCGCCACATCAGTTAAAATATTTCTATGGTGGAGTGATTTTGCTGGAAAAGATAAAAATGTTCCTGATTTGTTAAAAGATACTATGGGTAACTATATTAATCAAGATGCTCAAATATATTTGCCTACAGATAATGGTGTGTCAGTCCTACCTGAAAGTATGAATTGGGTAAAACTATGTATTTTGCATCAAGATTATGTTAATGAACTGATTAAACAAATTCAAAATAAAAAAATAGACAGATGGAATAGTATTAAGCAAAAACTAGATGATAAGACAGCAAACAAAAGAATTTTAGATAATTATAGTGATGAGTACTTTAGGATAAAATTAAAAGAGCAAAGTACTTCAGAATTAGTAATAAGTGATATTAATGGACAGATAGATACAAAGGAAAAATCAATAGCATTTTTGAATTGGTTTTTTGAAAATTATCAAGATAAATTCGAGGAAAATTCAACATTAAATAGAACTAATTATAATTTAGTTGATATGAGTGGTAATATTGTATCTTCTAAGAAATTATATATGGGTAGAGAGTATGGTAATGATTTGACCGAAAAAATATTTGAAGGGTTGGGTTATAGTCCTATTGCTCCTATGTTTGAGATTTTCAAAGGTAATGAAGAAGATAAAGAACTATTTATTGAGTTCTTGAAAAAGTGTGGAGTGCTTGTTTTTCCTAGAATTTATGATGCCAATTTGCTTGGAGAGGATGGTTTTAGTTTCTTTATAAGAAAGCAACATAATATAGAACATAATATTAATGATCTTGAAGCGAAAAAGATAGATGGATTTCAAAAAATTCTCGAAAGACTTTCAACTGAAGAAATTGTCGAGTGGTTTAAGTTAGATGTTGAGCTAAGAAACTTGATAATATTAGATGAGGCTGGCGGTTTTTATAAACAAAGAAGTAATTCTGCTAAAAATATAATTAAGTCTAACGAATATCTAAAATGGGTGATTAATAAAACTAAATGGATTGAATTAGGTGGCGAGAAATATTCACCAAAACAAATTGTTAAGTATTCAAAACTTGGAGATAAAGTTCCAGAATTGTTTGGTGTTTCTGAAACTGAATTAGAAGAAAAATTAGGGATTGTTGCTAGTGAATTTAAATTAGATTTTGCTAATTCTATGGCTGAACTTCCAGATAATATAATATATAAAATTTTGCTGAAATTACCAGATGTTGATACAACTGGTGAAATTAGTAGAAGACTATATATGGATATTATTAAGAATAAGAAAGATATGTCTCCAACTTATCGGTTAGATGATATTGAGGTTTTGTGTATTGATGGAAAGTTCCATTTAAATAAAGATGTTAGTTATGCTCCAAGAAAAGTTCAAAGAAGAGTAATTGATAAGAGCTGTTTGATTGATATCCCTTCTAAACAAAGTACTACAACTATAAAAAATTGGCTTGGGGTAGATGGTTATAAATTCAGTCTTGAAGTGTCGGGCTATAAAGAATTTGAAGATGTAAAAATATTTGAAGAGGAAATTAAAGAATTAAAAGTTTCGGCTCTTTCAATTCTGCAAGATACAAGTAGTTTTGTGGCAAAAACTAAGCAATTGAAAGTAGTTCCTTGTGAAAGTATTCAACTAATAGATAGTTCTACTGGTGAGATAGTTGAAGTTGAGAATTATGGCTATATCAAAAATGGCGGAGAATATTTAGTAAAGTTGCCTCAAGATTATACTAAGGTTGCTCTAGAGCAATCACTTGAATTTAATAATAGTATTGTTGAGGTTTTTGAAGATGCAGTTACTCCTTCAATTGACAAAAATCTACTAGGTCGTCTAGTATCTTCGACTTCTGATAATAGAAAAAGAATTATAGCAGACCAATTCGGCATTGATAGATGGGGTTATACTGAAGAACTATTAGAACAACAAAAGGGTAGAAATGAAATAGTCCTTAATGGTTTGCTAGAAATGGGACTTGATGAAAAATATTTAGAGAACTTAAAAAGTATTGATTTTACCAAAGGTTTATCTAATGCTGGATATAAAGTTCTAAAAGGTGCGTTACTTTCAATAAACAAAGATATTGAAGACTTGAATAGTATTAGTAAGAGTATAAATATAGATATTAGAAGTGTTATCAAAGAAGAATTCAATAATTACAAAGAATTAAAAGTTGATGCTTTTAAAAGTGCTTATTACAATTACTTAAAGGATAAAGAAGATAATCAAATTCAGTTTATTATTAAATGTAATAAGTTTGTTTGTTTTGAATTGGATGAGATTAAAAATAGTGTCAAAGTAAGTGTTGAAGAAGAGTTTGATAGGATTGTCAAAAAATATTTTGATAATGTATCTCTTGAGAGTGGTGATATTGTTAATATTGATGGAATATATAATCAAAATTATCAAAAATGCATAGATGAACTTGGTACAAATGAGAAAGACTTAGAGTTTTTCTTGGAAAAGAATAAAGATATAAAGTCCCTACTTTATTTCAAAGTTCCTGACTTGAAAGATAGATATGATAAATTTGTGCAAGAAGAGAATTTGGAGCCTCAAGACAAAGAAATATCTAAAGAGCAAACTTTAGAAACTAGAACGGTGGAAACTGTACTTGTGTATCGTGCAAATAATGCCTCTAAGAAAACTGAAATTAGAGGAGAGGCTAGTCAAAAGAATTACGAAGAGAAGGCTGAGAATAGCGAAAGAAAAGGAAAAAGAGCAGAGAAAATTGCTTATGATGAATTAAAGAAAAGTTATCCTAAAATTATTTGGCACTCTAAGAATTCTACTGTTCCTGCAGATAGAAACAAAGCACCTACTAATGTTACTTGTGATATGTGGAATATAGATAGTGAAGGAAACAAAATTTATTTTGAGATTAAATCATCAATTAATGATTTTGAAATGTCTATTAATGAGTATAATTCTATGAAAGATAATCCAGATAATTACGAGGTGGTCTTAGTAAATGTGGAGAAAGGAACAATTAGTAGGCATAAATTTGCAGAACTAGACAATTTGAAGCAAGTAGGCAAATATTTCTTTAGTTTTGAACAACAAGAAAAATAATAAAAAGGGAAATGCTTAAATGTATTGTTAAGCATTTTCTTTTTATAATATTATTAGTTGCTTGTTAGAATTATTAAAATATAAGCTTTGAAGAAAATAAGTCGTTGTAAGATAAATGTTTTTATATTGTAATTACTTGAATTATGATGGTTTTTTATACTATAATATAGTTATGAAAATAGGTAATGTTGAATTCAAAAACAATTTAATATTGGCTCCGATGGCGGGTGTTACTGATGTTGCTTTTCGTTCTATTTGTATAGACTTTGGTGCTGATGCGGGAGTAACTGAAATGGTTAGCGCTAAGGCTCTTAGTTATAATAATGATAAGACTGCTGACCTACTAATGACTGCAGATAATGAGAAGATTAAAATTGTACAAATATTTGGACACGAGCCAGAGGTAATGGCTAGTATTTGTGCTAGTAAGTATCTTGATAAGTTTGATATTATAGATATTAATATGGGCTGTCCTGCGCCTAAGATTGTTGGTAATGGTGATGGTAGCGCTCTTATGAAAGATATTGAACTTGCCAGAAAAATTGTGTCTGCTTGTGTCAGTGCTACTAATAAACCAATTACTGTCAAGTTTAGGAGCGGTTGGGACGAGGATAGTATTAATGCTATTGAGTTTGCAAAAATGTGCGAAGATGCTGGTGCTAGTGCTATAACAATTCACGCTAGAACCCGTACTCAAATGTATGGCGGTAAGGCTGATTTGGATATTGCTAAAAGTGTGAAAAATGCTGTAAATATCCCAGTAATTTTAAGTGGTGATATTGTTGACAAGAAGTCTTATGAGTATATAAAAGATTATACTGGTTGTGATGGATATATGATTGGTAGGGGTGCTCTTGGTAGTCCTGAAATATTCTCAGAGGTGTTGGGGTTAGAAGTTAATAAGACCAGGTTTGAGACACTTAAAAGACATATTGATATGTTAAGAGGAGTGTTTCCTGAGAGGTTTATTAATGGTCATATCCGCAAACATTTACTATGGTATTTGAAAGGGTTTGTGGGGGCTGCTAGTATCAAAGCGCAGGTGTCTACAGAGCCCGATTTGGATAAGGTTTTGGTTCTTATTAAAGATTTTATGGAAAGTCAAAAATAATTGATAAATAAAGGAATATTTGTTAATTTTATTTGCGTATTTGTTTGATTAAATGTATACTATTTATGGAATAATTATATATATAATTAATTATTATATAATATTATGTTCCATAAATTTTTTTATTCAAAATTTTTACAACGGTTTTAAGTTGAATTTTTTTGAGAGTAGGAGTTAATTATGAATAAGAGAACTATAAAAGATATTGATGTATATGACAAGAGTGTGCTTGTAAGAGTAGACTTTAATGTGCCTGTAATTGATGGTAAAATTACAGACGATAATAGAATAGTTGAGGCTTTGCCTACAATTAATTATTTACTAGAGAAAGGCGGTAAGGTTATCCTTATGAGCCACTTAGGTAGACCAGAGGGAAAACCTGACAAAAAATATTCTTTGAAGGTTGTTTCTCAAAGACTTCAAGAGTTATTACCAAACAACAAAGTTATTATGGCTAAAGACACTATTGGCGAAGATGCTAAGGCTAAAGCTGGTAAACTTAAGATGGGCGAAGTATTGCTTATTGAGAACTTAAGATTTGATGCTAGAGAAGAAGAGAACGATAAAGAATTCTGTAAAGAACTTGCTTCTCTTGCTGAAGTATATGTTAATGATGCTTTCGGTACTGCTCATAGAAAACACGCTTCAACATATGGTGTTGCTAAACTTCTTCCTAATGCAATCGGTTTCTTGATTGAGAAAGAACTTAATATTATCTGTGGTTCTATTGAAAATCCTAAAAGACCATTTGTTGCTATCTTAGGTGGTGCTAAGGTTAAAGATAAGATTGGTATTATTGATAGCCTTCTTAACTCTGTAGATACACTTATTATTGGTGGCGGTATGGCTTATACATTCCTTCATGTATTAGGTCATAAGATTGGTAATTCTCTATTTGATGCAACTAATGTTGAGGTTGCTAAACAACTTATGGATAAGGCAAAAGAGAAAGGTGTTGAGTTCTTGCTACCAGTTGACTTTGTAGAAACACCTAACTTTGATGATGTTGTTAACTACCGTAATACTGCTGATGCTAATATTACTGATGGTTACGAGGGTGTTGATATTGGTAAAAAATCTATCAAATTATTCTCTAAGGCTGTTAAGAAAGCTAAGACTGTTATCTGGAATGGACCAGTTGGTGTATTTGAGAAGAAAGAGTTCGCTGTAGGTACTTATGCTATTGCTAAGAAATTAACCAAAGTTAAAGGTACTACTATTATTGGTGGTGGCGATAGTGCAAGTGCGGTTATTAATATGGGTCTTGCTAAGAAGATGACACATATCTCTACTGGTGGCGGAGCTTCTCTAAAACTATTCGAGGGCAAAATTCTTCCAGGCGTAGATGTTATTGATAATATCTAATTGGTTCTATTAATATAAAATTAATGTGCTTTGCTATTGCGAAAATGGGTGACCAAATTTGCAATAGCAATTTGCAACAAAATACAGATTAACAAATTTTTAAAAACAAGGATAGATTTATGAAAAAATTATATTTAATTGGTAATCATAAGATGAATATGAGTGTTTCAGAGCTTGAGCCATACTTTGAGAGACTTGCTGAGGTTTCTATGACTGCTGACAATGTTGTTGGTGTTTGTGTGCCTTATGTATATTTAAATATGGCTATGGGTATGCTAGAGGGTTCTAAAGTATTGTATGGTGCTCAAAATATGTATCACCAAGATAGCGGTGCTTATACTGGTGAGATTAGTGCTAATATGTTAGAGGACTTCAGTTGTGATTTAGTAATCTTAGGTCATAGCGAAAGAAGAGCATATTTCCACGAGACTGATGAGGAAATTAACTTGAAGGTTAAGAAAGCTCTAGAGAAGGGTATTACACCTATTCTTTGTTTCGGTGAGACATTAGATGAAAGAAATGCTAAAATGGCTTTCAGTGTAGTTGAGAGACAAATTGTTGGTGCTCTTCAAGATTTAGATGAAGAAGAGATTAGCAGAATTATATTTGCTTATGAGCCAGTTTGGGCAATTGGTACTGGCGTTAGTGCAACTGCAGACCAAGCAGAAGAGATGATTTCTTTTGCTAAGAGATTATTGCAAGACAACTATGCTGTTGATGAAAGTATTGTTTTATATGGCGGAAGTCTAAAGCCAAGTAATGCTCAAGAAATCTTATCTAAACCAAGCATTGATGGTGGTCTTATCGGTGGTGCTTGTTTGAAACTAAGTGATTTTGAAGAATTAATTAATACTAAGGTGGAATAATGAAGAAAACTGTAGCGCTTGTAATAATGGATGGATTTGGTAAATCTGATAACACCTATGGAAACGCAATTGCTAGTGCAGAAACTCCTAATATTGATAGATTATTGAAGGAGTATCCAACAACTTTGATTAATGCTTCAGGCAGAAGAGTTGGTCTTCCTGAGGGACAAATGGGTAATAGTGAAGTTGGACACTTGAATATCGGTGCTGGAAGAGTTGTTTATCAAGATATTACTAGAATCGATAAAGCAATTGAAGAGGGTGAATTCTTCAAAAATGATGCTTTCAAAACCGCTATGGAAAGATTAACAGATGATAATGCTTTGCATCTTGTTGGACTTCTTTCTAATGGTGGCGTACATAGTTCAATTAATCATTTATTTGCTCTTATTGAAATGGCTAAGAGAAATAATGTAAAGAATGTATATATTCACGCAATAACAGATGGTAGAGATGTTCCACCAGATAGTGCAATTAACTTCGTTGCAGAGGTAGAGAAAGAGACTGCAAAAATTGGAGTTGGTAAGATTGCAACCGTTGTAGGTAGATACTACTATATGGACAGAGATAAGCGTTGGGATAGAGTAGAAAAAGGCTATAATACAGTATTTAATGGTGTAGGCACTAGATATTCTACTGCTGAGGCTGGTATTAGTGCTAGTTATAAAGATAAAGTTCTTGATGAGTTTATCGAGCCTATTATTGTAGGAGATTATACTGGAGTTAAAGATGGCGATAGTGTGATTTTCTATAATTATCGTTCTGATAGAGCAAGAGAAATCTCACACGCTATACTTGATGAGAAGTTTGATAGCTTCGCTAGAATTAGAAAAGATGTTTATTATGTTGGAATGACAGAGTATGATGTAACTCTAGAGGGTATTCATACAGCGTTCCCACCTAAAGATATCAAAGACACTCTTGGTGAAGTTCTTGCATATAATGAGAGAACACAACTTAGAATTGCTGAGACTGAGAAATATGCTCATGTAACCTTCTTCTTTAATGGTGGAGTTGAAGCTCCTAATGAATTAGAAGATAGAATTCTAATACCTTCTCCAAAGGTAGCAACTTATGATATGCAACCAGAAATGAGTGCAGAAGAAGTAACTGACAAGGTACTTGCTGAGATTGGTAAGTATGATGTAATTATTCTTAACTATGCTAACTGCGATATGGTTGGACATACAGGAATATTCAATGCTGCAGTTAGAGCAGTTGAGACTGTTGATACTTGTGTTGGCAGAGTTGCTGATAAAATTTTGGAAGTTGGCGGGGTAATGCTACTTACTGCTGACCACGGTAATGCAGATGTAATGATGTTTGAAGATGGTGCGCCTTGTACCTCTCATACAACTAACTTGGTACCATTCTCTGTAATTGGTGAAAGTTACAAAGGTTCAAAACTAAAAGAAGATATGGCTCTTTGTGATATAGCACCTACAATGCTAGAGATATTAGGTATCGAACAACCAGTAGAAATGACTGGAAAGACTATCTTAGAACATAATTGACAAATAGTGTATTGATGTGCTACAATTATGTGTATTTTAAACCAACAATGGAGATTAATATGAATTTACTATGTGGCGCGTTGAAAAATGTGTGGTTTGAATTTTATAATAACTATGTTAGAGGCTTAGATGACAAAACTAAGGTGATGGTTGGTGGACTATGTCTAATTCTATCAATATTCTTGTTTGTTTTGTGTACTAAGGGTTCAAGCAAGAGTGATATGGTTAATAACTGGTTCTTATTCTGGTTATCTATATGTCTATTTGCTGTTGCTGTTTTTTATCTGATTTTCGCCTGATAAAAGGAAAACTTAGGTTTTTATAGATTTAATTACACTAGAGTTTTAGGTTTTTTAACAATATACTTGTCAAATTTGACTAACTATGTTAAACTCTTCGTGAGTTTGTACAAAATTATTATAAAATAATAATTGAGTTATATATTTTAAGTTCTAAAAGGAGAATATAATGAGTTTTAGTTATCTATGTGATGTTTCAGCAGGTACTGCGCAAGTATTGACTACTCTTAGGTCAATAGTTCTAATCTTAATGGCGATTGCTGCAATTGCTATTATCGTAGCAGTTCTTATGAACCCATCTAATCCTGATGGTGGTAGAAATGTTATTACTGGTACTAACGATAGTTATTATGCTCAAAATAAAGGCAATACTAAAGAAGGTAGATTAAAAAGATTAATTATTATCAGTGCTGTTGTTATTTTAGTATTAACTATTGCATTCTTTGTAATTGAGCATTTCTTTGCTGGTTAATTTATGTTTTTAT
>JAZLDP010000166.1:0-8578 GCA_045614835.1 Clostridia bacterium
ATCCCTATTTTTATCGCATCAAGCATTGGTAGGTTTCCATTAAATAGATAAACTATCAAACTTGATATGCTAAGAGGAAGCATTATAAGCAAAGTCGTTGCGTGTGCTTTTTTCTCAGAAAGTTTAATCACATTCTGCAACAGTGGCACACAAATCATACCTCCACCACCACCCCAAAACCCATTAACAAAGCCAATTATTGCACCAGTTAGCAATTTTACCCATATACTTACTTTGGGTGGATTTGTTTCTTTCTTGAAGCTTCCCTTTATTTCAATATTATAACCATTTAGACCATCACATTTACTTGAAGTTATTTTCCAATTAGACATATTTAATTCTTAACACCAAGAAATATTTTTAATCTATTTCTTTCACTTTTTACGAATTTTTTTTGCTTTGCTACACATAATACTCGTAATTGGAAGATTTTTCCAATTATGAAGCAGGTTTTATAATTATTAGGTTTTTAAATAATTGTTAAAAAATTGCTTGAATAGATAGAAAAAATAGTATATAATTATTTTGTGTTATAATTAAAATATAAAAAGGACTAAATTATGTTAAACTTGATTAAATCTAAAACCAAAAAATTAATTTGCTGTTTTGTTTTATGCCTTGGAGTTTTAGTTTCAGCATTTGCTGGATATAACATTTCTAAACCTAATGAGGTTATGGCTAAAAGCACTAACAAGATTGTAGAAGATGTTACCGCTTCTGTATTCGGCAGTGGTTACAACTTCAATACTACAACTTCTGACGAGCCTGTTTCACCTAATGGCTGGACTAAGCTTGAAAGCGAAGCTAGTAACAATCATAACGATATTATAAAAGGTGTTGTTAATGTAGAGAACGAAACATCATTCGATACTGATGAATGTGGAACTTCTAAACCAGATATGCCAATTGCAGACAAAGACACTACTAATGATGAGGGATACTACAAAAACCTTATGATTAACGCAACTAAAGAATCTGGCCCTGCAAGATTTGGTTATAGAACCTCTTCTGCTATCACTCTTGAAGAAGATAGTTTCTATAGAATCAGCGTTCTTCTATACACTCAACAAACCGATGAAGTTATCGAAAAAGATGATGATGATAACGATATTGTTGTTCAAGAAGAGACTGACCCTAGAGCATCTATCTACCTAACAGGACTTGTAGATGAAGATGATGAACTATATTCTCAAACTAAGTACGAGTATTTCTCAACTCTAGGTGCTTGGGAAGAGTATTTCTTCTATATTGACACTGAGGAAGCAAAAACTGTTCACCTACAATTATGGTTAGGTAGCAAAACTTCTCCTGTTCAAGGTGCTGTATTCTTCAATAATGTTTCTATCATTAGATATAGCGAAGATGCTTATGTTGAACAAGTATCTAATCTAACAGATAACAATAATGATAGCCACAATATTATTTCTCTTAGACATACCACTACTACACCATTTGAGAATAATGACTTCGAAGATGTTACTCTAGGTGGTTGGACAAGACTAGTTCAAAGTACTTCTAACCCTGCTCACCAATTATATAAGAGCGTAGATGTTAACTCATATACTAAAGTTAATGATGATTTAACAATTACTGCACCAGGAACAAACTGCTCTGCAGATAATACTTTAGCATTATTTATGTACAATAAAGTTGATGGTTATCAAGCTCTAGAAAGCTCACCTATCACTATCAACAAACAAACTTATTATAGACTTACCTTCTGGGCTAAATCAGATTGTGGTCAAACTGCTGCTACAGTAAAACTAGTTGACAAGACTGAAGAGAACCCTGTAGAAAGTGCTTCACTTAGCACTGCTTCAACAGTTACTGCTAATTCAAATAAATTTAGAAACGACTGGACAAAATACACTTTCTATATTTATGGACCAGCTACTGGTGCAAAAGAAGTTACAGCTCAAATTTGGTTAGGAACTCAAGATAGCAAGGCTAGTGGTTATGTATTTGTAGATGACTTCAGAATTGAAGTTGTTGACTTCGAAACTTACAATACTAACTCAACTAACTCAAATACTACTACCCTAAATTTAAATGCTGATAGCGACAAGTCAAACACTACTAACGGTAGTTTTGACAAGATTGAAACTGGTAATTCTGAAAACATCTACCCTTCTAATCCAAAAGATTGGACTAGAAATGGCAATGTTTCATCTACTACTTTCAGTGGCGTAATCAATACTACTGAAGAAGAATTCAACAAAATTGAATTCCCTAACAACCAAGTTCCAACTTGTCCAAAAGCACTTCCAAACACTAACACTACTGACAACAATGTACTTATGATTGGTAGCGTTAACGAGACTAACAAACAAACTTATGCAAGTAATCAACTTTCTATTGGAGCAGATAGTTGCTACGCTTATTCTTTCTATGTTATGACAGACTATGCTCGTAATCTTGAGAACCAAAACTACGGCGCTAGAGTAAGAATTGCTTCTTCTGACTTAACTGTATTCGATTATTTCAATATTTACTATACTGATAGCAACTGGCATAGAGTTGAAATTAGAGTTAAAAACGGTTCAAGCGAAGCTGCTAACCTATCAATAGAATTAATTTTTGAAAATACTATTGGTTATGTTTTCTTTGATAATGTAGAAGCAAGAACATTATCACAAACTAGTTATGATAACACTTCACTTCTTGACAAAGACACAGAGTATTACTATGTAGATTTGTCTAAAGAGAATTTCGAAAATCATTCATTCAACAAATACAACACTTCAGTTAACGGAACAGAAGTTCCTAACAACTGGAAGACAGCTACAAATAATACTAATACTTCTTATGTAAACAGTGGTATTATCTCAGCTGACAATTCACTAATTGCTGGTATTAACCCTTCACTTTCTGGTAACGAAAACTATCTATATATTTCTTCATTAAGTGATACTTATTTCGGTTATACAAGTGCAACTTCTTATACTTTTGAAAGCGAAAAATATTACAAGATATCTATCAATGTTCTTACTAGATACTTAAATCAAGAAGACAAAAAAGATGATATCAACTATGGCGCAAGTATCAAACTTGCAGACTCAAGCGAAATTATGCTATGTGGAATTGACACAGAGGGCGTATGGAGAACTTACACAATCTATGCTAGTTTCACTACTTCACTAACAAGCAAAATTACTCTTGCTCTTGGTTATGTTGATGAAGCAACTGCTGGTGAAGTTCTATTCGACAACTTAACTATCGAAACTATCACTCAAGACAAATTTATTGAGGAATTTGATGTTGCTGACCCAAATAGAATTGCTACTTTCATTGACTACACTGAGCCAAAGGAAGAGGAAGAAACAGAAGATGATGAACCTTGGAAAAATGAATTCGATTGGTTCTTAATCCCAAGTTTATTAACTGCTCTTGCAATTATTATCGCAGTTGTTGGTTACTATGTAAGAAAGATTAAATTCAACAGAAAGCCTAGAGTTAAAACAAACTACGATAGAAGAAAAACTCTTGATAAGGATATTGATAGAAGAGAAAAAATCGCACTTCGTCAACAAATTATTGCTGAACTTAATGCAGAAATTTCTTCTATTGATAAAGAAATCGAAGAATTCAACGCTCTTGCTAACCAACAATTAGAAGAAGTTAGAGCACAAATCAAAGCCGAACAAGAAGAACTTGAAAAAGTTAAGTTAGATATTGAAATCAAGAAAAAGGAAGCAACTGCTAATAGAGAAAAACAACTAAAAGAAACTCCTGATTTCGTTGCTGACAAACGCGCTGAGAAAGAATATAACAACTTTATCTCTAAACTTGATAGACAAGAACTATCAGTTCAAAAGAAAATTGTTGCTAAAGAGTTAAAGATTTCTACAGTTGAAGCATCTCACAATGCTAAGAGAGAGAGATTCCTTGCTAGACAAGAATATATTAGAGCTCAAATCGCTAAGATTGAAGCAGAAATTGAAGAAATTGCTAAACAAGAAGCTGAAATTTGGGCAGAGTATAAAGCAGCTAAAGCAGATGCTAAACGCAGAAAAGCAGAATACAAAGCACAAGTTAAATCTGACAAAGAAAAAGCAAAGAAACAAAAAGCTGCTAACAAAACCCCTTCTACTAAAACAACAACTAAAAAAGAAGAAACCCCAGCAAAAACTACTACAAAAGCAAAAGCAACAAAAACTGCTGAGAAAAAGACTGAGAAAAAAGTAGAAGATAAGAAAACTAAATAATTAAAGAAAAGCATATTGATTTAGTCAATATGCTTTTTTGTTACCCTCACCACGCTCTTACTACAAATATAGTACTTGCCCCACAAATAGTTTAGTCGTTTTTAATTTGTTATTAAAGACAATATCCTCTATACTTACGCCAAATCTATTAGATATGTCCTCTATAGTATCTAACGGATTTACACTGTATTTTACACCACTAGGCTGATAATAAAGCACCTTATCTGAACAAACACCTACAATTGTAAATCCCTTATCTTGAAGCAAATTAACGCAATCATTATGTGCTATAAAATACGGGTTATAATTTCTCACTATTTGAATATCTTCAGTTCCTTCTTTCAATATCACATATCTATTGTTATATACCAAATCTTTTTGCAAAGGGATTTCAGAATTTATCCCTAGTCTAAAACTTATTTTTTTTAAATTTTCACCCTTTCCTACAAAACAAATCTCTCTCATATACTATCCTTTTTCTAAATTTATATGATGATACCTAAAATAAAATAACCAACTATGAATATAAAAGTTTTTGACATAATAAATATATTGTACAAGTTATTGAACTTTAAAATTTCTTAGGCGGTGTCTTATCAAAAAAATAATCAAAGCTATGCTGACTTTAACAGCATTTAGTGTTCTCACTAGATTTTTAGGATTTTTATATAAAATATATCTAAGTAGAATTATGACTACTTATGAATTAGGTGTATATAGCTTAACACTATCTGTCTATATGGTATTAATTACCATTGTAGCTTCTAGTATACCCCTTACAATCTCAAAAATCACATCAAATAATAGAAGTCTAAACAAAGAATATAGTACACATTATAGCGTTACATCTTCACTAATATTATCTACCATTATATCGGTTATAATAGTTATATTACTTCTTCTATCAAAACCTCTTCTTGTATGGATATTAGGCGGAATTCTAGGCTATCAAATCATTATTGCCTTAATACCATCTATCATATTTTCTGCTCTATATTCGCAAATTAGAGGCTATTTATGGGGCTATGAGAACTACTTTTCTGTTAGTATGGTAGAATTTATAGAACAGATATTAAGAATAGTATTTTGTATGCTATTTGTATCATTAAATCTATTCCCTTCTCCTGTAATTTCTGTAGGTGTTGCACTTAGCATAGCCTGTGGAATTAGCACATTATATGGTTATTATCTATACTTTAGAAAAAAAGGTCGATTAAGATTCAAACAAGGTTATTTCAAAGAAATTATAAAAAGCTCACTACCACTTACAGCTGTAAGATTATTTGGTAGCATTTTACAACCCCTCGTGGCGATTATACTACCAATAATACTTAGTAATATTGGTTTAGACAAAGAAGTAGCAGTAAGTGAACTTGGTGTAGCTATGGGTATGACAATGCCGTTGCTTTCAATACCATCAACAATTATTGGTTCTCTATGTATGGTGTTAATACCTAGAATTAGTAGTCATAACCAAAACAATTCAAATACTCTAAACAAACAAATAGATAACTATATAAACTTCAGCATAATATGTATAATGTTATTCTTGCCTATATTTATAGTACTTGGAGTTCCAATGTGTGAGTTCATATTTAGCAACTCACTTGCTGGAATTTATCTAAGTAACTCAGCGTGGATAATATTGCCAATGGGTATAGCCCAAATAACAACTTCAATTCTTAACGCCCTAAATCAAGAGCAAAAAACCTTTATTTATTACATTATAAGTAGTATTTTTATGTTATTAGTAGTACTAATTACACCTAAATTCTTAGGAACAATGTCAATGTTATACTCTATTGGAATTAGTAATATAGTATTATCAATTCTAAATATAATTAAAATCAAGAAATTAACGAAATATTCAACTAGACTTAGCAGTAAATTATTAATACAAATAATGATAATGCTACCAATTATATTAATAACAACTATTACTTATAATTGGACATTTATAATCACAAATAGAATAATATCCTTAATTATCTGTTCTATAATTAGCAGTATAGGATATATTACACTTATATTCACTTTCAATGTAATAGACTTTAAGATTATTAAAAATCTAGTATCTTCCAACTCTAAAAGACAAAAAAATAAGGCTACATAATCTGTAGTCTTATTTTTCGTTTCTAGGTAACATAATTGTAGATGATGCAACTAGTCCAATAGCCAACAATATAATCAATGTCCTATTATTAACATTAACATTAATACAAAGTAGTAACACTACTAAAGGCATAATCATAGCAACAAATCTAAATACCAATTCAAGGATTTTAACGATTTTTTTACCAAGAGATTTAGTTTTTGATTGTAATATTCCAAGCAGTCTCTTATGTTCAGATTCTTCTAGTTTAATAGTATTATTCTCAATCTGAACAACTTGCTCAGGAGTAATATTAAGTAATTTAGCACACTCCTCATTAGTTGCTTTTGTTTTATCTTTATACAAACTCAAGTATTTGTTTAGTTCTTCCATAATAAGTCCTTTTCTTCTTTATATAATAATTTTAACAAATTAATATAATAATTACAATTAAATTAACTCTCATTTTTATTTTTCAAGCAATTTATAATTTTATAAATATATACTTAATTGAAAATTCAACAAATTATATTAAATAACCTTATTTTAGTATTAAGGTTTTACACACCTAAAACACACCTAAATATACTTGTTTTACCTTCTATCATATCCTAATCAGCCACAATATCGCATTAATAAACCAACGAATTAAAGGCATTTTTTATGGGTTTTATACACTACAGTAGAAGTATTGACAAATTGCTCGTTTTGGTATATAATATAATAGTTATTTTACCAAAATAACAAAAGGAAAATTATTGTGAAAAATCAATTTGCAAGAACAATCGAAGAGGCTAATAGAATAGCAATATTCTCGCATATTAACCCAGACGCAGATGCCTTATGTAGTTCTTTTGCTCTAAAAGACATAATAAGCAGAAACTTTCCAGGTAAAGAAATTGATGTATTTACCGATGGTCAAATCGGTGAGTTATATTCTCACATACTTGATGGAGAGACTATAAACATATCTCGTGGCAATTACGACCTTGCCTTTGTTTTAGATTGTCCAAACTTACAAAGATGTGGCTCTTGGGAAGATTTAGCATCTCAAATTCCAACAATTGTTAATATTGACCACCACGATACTAATACTAAGTTCGGTAGATACAATTTCGTATCTAAGTCTAACAATGTATCCAGTACTTGTGAATTAGTATATTTGATTGCAAAAGCTCAAAAATTCGATATAAGTAACCACGCAGCAAGTAACCTATATCAAGGTATAATTACTGATACAAACAACTTTATGACCACTTCTATTAATCCTAGAACACATAAAGCCGTTAGCGAACTGCTTGGTTATGATTTTAATGCTGAAGAAGTTAAAAACCACTACTTCAATAACAATTCAAAAGCAAAAGATAGATTGCTAGTAAGAGCACTACTATCTCTAAGATTTTATAACAATGGCGCTTTCACCACAATGAAGATTGATAACGACTCTTTTGCACAACTTGGCGCAACATTTGATGATACTTTAGGAATAATCGACAATGGTATGAATATTAGCCAATCAAAAGTAAGTGCAATCCTTATAGAAAAAGAGCCAAACTACATTCACTGTAGTCTTAGAAGTTTAGGTGAAGTCAATGTTGGAGAAATTGCACAAATGTTTAATGGCGGCGGTAGCCAAACTGTTGCAGCCTTCCAAATAAATGGCGATATGCGAGAAATAGAACAACACTTAGTAACTGCTATTAGTCCTAAAATCCCTACTACAGAAAATCTTTACGACTACTCAGATGTATTTGATTTATTTAGTAGCGGAACTCAAAACGATGGCAACGATATGCAAAAATAAAAAAGCACTCCAAAATTGGAGTGTTTTTTATTTATCTTACACAATATACAATAATTAATTTGGCAATTTTCAATGCAGGTTACACCCTGATTGTGTTGCTTTCTGCAACACGCATTGTTTCACAATGCTAGGTGTGGGCGTAATATCTCCCCACCTTATATGTGCTTCGCAATATAAGGGCTTGGGGATATATTATACTGTGGTTCTTGAGCCACTATTCATACATAATCATATTTGCTTTGCAACTATATTTTTATTTATATTTTCGCTTATGAAAATAAATTTTCAACTCTCAATACAAATAAAAAAATATCTGACTTTAGTCAGATATTGATTATGGTAGGAATGAGTGGACTCGAACCGCCGACCCCCACCTTATCAGGGTGGTGCTCTAGCCTGCTGAGCTACATTCCTAAGTGGTGGAGATAAACGGATTTGAACCGTTGACCCCCTGCTTGCAAGGCAGGTGCTCTAGCC
>JAZLDP010000167.1:0-2505 GCA_045614835.1 Clostridia bacterium
GTATCAAAACAAATTTTTAATCTAGGGTGTTGAAGTTGACCAAAGATATAAGGAATTTCCTCATCAGAATATAAATTCTCAATGCAAAGATTTGTTTCGCACTCTTCACAAATATCAAGAAGTTTTCTTATTCTTTCTAAACCGAATTCTGTAAGCGGACTATTGAAAGAACCATTTAGGTGTACAACGAAGTTATCCATTAGTCCTCTGTGTGTACGAATTTGTTCGGCATAACTATCGAATACTCTATCACCTACTTCATTGTCGAACCAAAAGTCGTTTAGGTCTTTCTCTGTATAAGAGCAGTGAAGCATTGTGCATCTAAGTCCTAGAGATTTGGCGTAATTGATTTGGTCTATTGCTGACATTGTTTCGTGTGCATCATATACACCAGTAAAGAACTCATCATAGCCTAGTTTTTTGATTAAGTCTATTTTGTATTTGCTGTCTAAGTTGGTGTTGTAATATAAGTTAATAGATGTTTTCCTCATTGTTTCACATATCCTTTGTTGGTTCTTGTGCAGGGAGTTCTTCATATCCAACAATTCTTTTTCTAGTTTCATCAGATATGCTCTCGTGTCCTAGATATTTGCTTACTAAGGTCTCGTAGTCATCTTTGAAAATATCATAGTTGTTTTTTAGATAAAAAGGTTTTGCGAATTCGTTGTCTGGATAGAACTTGCCTTCTATTACACATAATCTGTGTTGAACGGTGAAATATTCAAGAACATCAAGGATTGCCTTTGCAACGCCCAAGTTCTGATACTCAGGGTTTGTGGCGATTTTTCTTAACCAAACTTTACGCTCACTTTTCTTAATTAAGAAGGTTGCAAAACCCATTTCTTCGCCGTTATCTGCTAGAGCGGATATTCTATATTCGTTGGCATTATCAACATTGACCAATTGCATATTGATTGCTTTATTTTGTTTTTGAGATAAGTATTGCATTGTGCCTCCTTTTTGAAATTTGTAAATTTATCTGTATTTTAACACGAAAATTAATGCTAAACAAGAGTATTTTTGTGATTTGTGATAAAGAAATTTAAATATTTAACAAAGAACAGAAAATGGTTTGAAATAAGGGCTTTGAATTATAGTTTTCATTGATAAAAAATTGTTCAAAATTACACAAACAAAAAGTTGAAAAAACTACGAAAATTTTTGGATTTACCTATTGAAATGTGATTTTTTATATGATATACTTTATTAACTATAAAGATAGTGTCTTTTGCTGGTGGGCAAAAACAAGAGGTGGAAGGCTTGTTAAAGACATTATTGCTTGGAATTGATATGTTTCAAATTATGGGGTAAAGAAAAAGGGGGAAATGGAAAATGGATAAAAAGACACAAAGAAAACTTAATCGTGAAGCAAGAAAAACTGCAAGAGATTTGAAACAATGTAGTGATGAGAAGTTTAATGAATTTATGACTTATCTATCAGCGAAAGAATTGGCTGTCGGTAAGGATATTTCAAAAACAACAAGACATATCAAAAAGTTAGAGAGTATTCCAAGAACAAACGGTGTTACCGAATTTGGCAAACTGGAAGCAACTGCTCTAGGTTGTGTTGCCACTGCTGGTGCGGTTGTTGCATTGTCTATGCTTGGTGGATTAGATGAAGCAACAAGTCTTATTGGTGGTGGAATTGGTGCAGTTGTTGGTGGCGGTCTTGGTCAAGCGATTGCAACTTTATACGATAAGAAGCCTGTTTCAAATGCAGTTAATGATATTAGGTTGTACTTCAAAAGAAATAGACTTGCGAAATTAACTCAAGAAAGAGAAGAGAACGAATACTTTTTAGATGCTTTAGATGCCGAGATGTCTAAGTAAGTGAGGGATTGGGAAATGAATAAGGTTCGAGAATATCTAATTAGAAAGAAAGCAAAAGAAAGAGCACAAGATTTTGCTGGAGAAGATGCTTATATTAAAAATCTTGCTATTAATGATGCTAGAGTAATTCATGCAGGAATGGTGTATGATAAAGTATCAAAAATGAGAGAACTAATATCAATTCCTAGTGTGCAAAATAGAGATATTAGAGAGCAAGATGCTATCAAGACTTTGTTAATTGCTGGAACAATAGGTGCTGCTGGAGCACTAGCAGCTAGTGCTATGGCAGGTTGCGACTTGGGTTCGGCATCACTCATTACAATGGCTGGTTCGCTATCTGGTATGGCTCTTGGAGAGGTTGGAATTCAAACCTACAAAGCTAATATTGGCAATAAAATTGCAACAGCAATCAAAAGAAATAAATTAAGAAAAGAAATGACACAAGCAGAGTGCGATGAGCAGATGGCGGAGCTGTATGTTCGTGCTCTAGAAGAAGAAATAGAAAAGGTATAAAAATATTAAAATATTGGGGGATAAAAATTATGAAAAAATACGAAGAAGCAAAAGTACAAGTAAAGGCACAAGAAATCGCAGATAAGGTTCTAAAAATGTCAGATGCAGAATATTCTAGATTTGTTAGAAAACTTCAAGCAGAAATCAATATGCTTAATGCAG